>NZ_JALRNG020000025.1:0-90179 GCF_030272875.2 Pseudomonas sp. BJa5 | reverse complement strand
CCGTAAAGGCGGAAGGGGCCGGCAGCGTCGCTGCATGGAATGGATAAGCTCGCCACCTCGACACCCAAGCCCAAGGATCGTAGCCCCTGTATTCCGTGAAGAACCTTTTTTTGCCTGCGATTCCCCTCCGCTAACCGCTGCCACCAGGCTGCGCTCCGTAGGAGCGGGCTTGCCCCGCGATGGCCCCCCACTGCATCGCGGGGCAAGCCCGCTCCTACAGTCGCCAGCGAAGCGCGTCATGCTTAAGAATCCGGCCACGCAGCCGAAACAGTTAGCGCAGAGGTCTCTGTATGGCTTGTCAGGCACCTGCGCATCATGCAACCTTGCCCAACACGCGTAGTAGCAGATTGCGCTATCTGCACGGACTGTCTTCTTGAAGCGAGCACTCGATGAAAAGCCAACCTGATGCCGCCAGCCGTATGGTGGCCGAGGTAGTGACGCAGTTGCCCGTGCCCTCGCGGCTCGGCATGCTGCGCTTCGAGCGCCTGAATGAAGCCAGCTGGGCGCTGCTGTACCTCGACCCCGCCTGCGAGCGCCAGTTCGGCATGGCCGCCGTCGAGTTGTGTGCCCTGGTCGGCTCGCCCTACGCCAGCCTCATGGAGCCCGAGGCGCGCTACAAACTGCATGACGATATCCAGCTGCAGCTTGGCCAGCGCTCGCACTACCGGGTGCGCTACACCCTGCACACGGCCCAGGGCCCGCTGCATCTGTTGGAGTCAGGCGAAGCCTACAAGCAGCACAACCGCCAGCTGCTGCGAGGCTACCTGATGGTGATCGACGCCCAGTCAGGCGATGCACCGAACCTGGGCGCCGCCGAGCTGGAGACCCGCAACAACCGCCTGCAAATCGCCCTGCAGCTCAACCAGCGGGCCCAGCAGGAACAGCTCGAGCATCTGGAACGGGTACGGGCCCAGCAGGAGCTGATCCTGCACCTGGCCCGCCACCGCTACAGCGCCAGCAACTCACTGCTCGAAGCCGCCGAACTGATCACCCGCAGCGCCTGTGAAATCTACAGGATCGACTGCGCAAGCATCTGGTACCTGGAAGGCCAGCGCCTGGAGCCGATTTCCGCCTACTACCGCGAGACCCAGGAATACCGCCTGCCCGAGCCGATCGACGCCAGCCGCTTTCCCGACTACCTCGACGCCCTGCACACCAGCCGCGCCATCGACGCCCACAACGCCACCCACGACCCGCGTACCCGGGAGATGGCCGAGAGCCTGCGCCCGCGCGACATCAACGCCATGCTCGATGCCAGTATCCGCATCGATGGCCAGGTGGTCGGCGTACTGTGCCTGGAACAGACCGGCTCGACGCGGGCCTGGCAGACCGATGAGATCGCCTTTGCCGGCGAGCTGGCCGACCAGTTCGCCCAGGTCATCAACAACCATAACCGACGCACCGCCACCAGCGCCCTGCACCTGTTCCAGCGCGCAGTGGAACAAAGCGCCAATGCCTTCTTGCTGGTCAACCGCGACGGCGTGGTCGAGTACGTCAACCCCAGCTTCACCGCCATCACCCAGTACAGCACCGACGAGGTCCACGGCCACCGGCTCTCGGAGCTGCCGGCCCTGGAGAACCTCAGCGAGCTGCTGTTCGACGCGCCGTCGAGCCTGGCCATGAGCAACAGCTGGCAAGGCGAGTTCAAGAGCCGGCGCAAGAACCTCGAGCCCTACTGGGGGCAACTGTCGATTTCCAAGGTCTACGGCGACAACCGCGAACTGACCCACTACATCGGCATCTACGAAGACATCACCCAGAGCAAGCTGGCCCAGCAGCGCATCGAGCGCCTGGCCTACACCGACAACCTGACCAGCCTGGGCAACCGTCCGGCCTTCATCCGCAACCTCGATGAGCGCTTCGCCCGCGACAGCGACACCCCCATCAGCCTGTTGCTGGTGGACATCGACAACTTCAAGCGGATCAACGACAGCCTCGGCCACCAGACCGGCGACAAACTGCTGATCAGCCTGGCTCGGCGCCTGCGCAACAGCCTGAGCGTCGGCGGTAGCCTGGCGCGCTTTGCCAGCAACGAGTTCGCCGTGCTGCTCGAAAACACCGACCAGGACAGTGGCCAGCAGATCGCCCAGCAGTTGCTCAGGACCCTCGACAAACCAATGTTCGTCGACAACCAGCTGATCAGCGTCACCGGTTCCGTGGGCCTGGCCTGCGCACCGTTGCATGGCCGCGACCCGCAGACCCTGATGAAGAACGCCGGGCTTGCCCTGCACAAGGCCAAGGCCAACGGCAAGCACCAGGTCCAGGTGTTCACCGAAGCGCTCAATGCCGAAGCCAGCTACAAGCTGTTCGTCGAGAACAACCTGCGCCGGGCCCTGACCCAGAACGAGCTGGATGTGTTCTACCAGCCCAAGCTGTGCCTGCGCAGCGGCCGCTTGCTGGGGCTGGAGGCGCTACTGCGCTGGAACCACCCGGAGAAGGGCATGATCCGCCCGGACCAGTTCATCAGCGTCGCCGAAGAGACCGGCCTGATCATCCCCATCGGCAAGTGGATCGCCCGCCAGGCCTGCCGCATGAGCCAGCGGCTGCGCACCGAAGGCCTGGGCAACCTGCAGGTGGCGATCAACCTGTCGCCCAAGCAGTTTTCCGACCCCGACCTGGTCAGCTCGATCGCCACCATCCTCAAGGAAGAAGCCCTGCCCCCGCACCTGCTGGAGCTGGAGCTGACCGAAGGCTTGCTGCTGGAAGCCACCGAAGACACCCACCGCCAACTCGACCAGCTCAAGCAGCTGGGCCTGACCCTGGCCATGGACGACTTCGGCACCGGTTATTCATCGCTCAGCTACCTGAAGAAATTCCCGATCGACATCATCAAGATCGACCGCAGCTTCATCCACGAGATCCCCGACAACCAGGACGACATGGAAATCACCTCGGCGGTGGTGGCCATGGCCCACAACCTCAAGCTCAAGGTGGTCGCCGAAGGTATCGAGACCGCCGAGCAACTGGCGTTCCTGCGGCGTCACCGCTGCGATGTCGGCCAGGGCTACCTGTTCGACCAGCCGATTCCGGGCGCTGAGCTCGCCGACAAACTCAAGCGTTATCCGCGTGGTCCCGGCGCCTGACAGCGGCGTAACACTCGGGCACTATAGAACTCATTCGGGCCCTTTCGCGGGGCAAGCCCGCTCCTACAGGTATCCGGTGGGAGCGGGCTTGTCCCGCGAAAAGGTCACCCCAATCGACCTGACAACAGAGGAACGGCCATGGTCCTGCGCTCGGAAATCCTGGTGAACAAAAACGTCCTGCCTACCGCGGAACAGGCGCTGCCTGGCCGCGAAACCCCGATGGCCCTGCCAGAGAAACACTTCGTCTTCGAAGACACCCCGCTGCTCGGCCCGTTCTTCGAGAATGTCGGCTTCGCCATCTTCGGCCTGGGCTGCTTCTGGGGCGCCGAGCGGCGCTTCTGGCAGCGTGACGGCGTAGTCAGCACCGTGGTCGGCTATGCCGGCGGCTTTACCCCCAACCCGACCTACGAAGAAGTCTGCTCGGGCCTGACCGGCCACACCGAAGTGGTGCTGGTGGTCTACGACCAGGACAAAGTCAGCTACCGCGAACTGCTGGCCATGTTCTGGGAACTGCACAACCCGACCCAGGGCATGCGCCAGGGCAACGACATCGGCACCCAGTACCGCTCGGTGATCTACTGCACCACCCCCGAGCAACTGGACGAGGCCCAGGCCAGCAAACGTGCCTACCAGGCCGAACTGAGCAAGGCCGGTTTCGGCGAGATCACCACCGAAATCGAGCAGGCGCCGACCGTCTACTTCGCCGAGGCCTACCACCAGCAGTACCTGGCCAAGAACCCGGACGGCTACTGCGGCATCGGTGGCACCGGTGTCTGCCTGCCGCCCAGCCTGCAAGGCAACTGAGGGATCGCCATGTCTGCACCAAGCATGATGTTGTTCCACTCGCCGGCGTCGCCCTTCGTGCGCAAGGTCATGGTGCTGCTGCACGAAACCGGCCAGACCGACCGGGTTGCCGTGCACAGCATCAACCTGTCGCCCGTGAGCCCCGATGCCGAACTCAACCAGGGCAACCCGGCCGGGAAAATCCCGGCCCTGCGCCTGGAAGACGGCAGCGTGCTGCATGACAGCCGGGTGATCTGCGAGTACCTCGACCTGCAGCATGTGGGCAACCCGCTGATCCCCCGGGAAGGCTCGGCGCGCTGGCGCCGCCTGACCCTGGCCTCCCTGGCCGACGCGATCATGGATGCTGCGGTGAACACCCGCTACGAGACCTTCCTGCGCCCCGAAGACAAGCGCTGGGACCGCTGGATCGACGCCCAGCTGGACAAGGTCCGGCGAGGCCTGGCAAGCCTTGAGCAGGAGCACATCGCCGAACTGGCCTCGACGTTCGACATCGCCGCCATCGGCGTGGCCTGTGCCCTGGGTTACATCGATTTTCGCATGCCGGACTTCGCCTGGCGCGAGCAGCAGCCCAAGCTGGCGGCCTGGTATGCACAGGTCAGTCAGCGGCCCTCGATGCAGGCGACCGCCCCGTCGGTCTGAAGGGCCTCTTCGCGGGGCAAGCCCGCTCCCACTGTGGGTGCGGGCTTGCCCCGCGATGCAAACGCCACAAAAACACAATATGCACCACCAACCCCGCTGCCCAACGCCTCTCCTCCCGCAACCCGCTCATTGCAACCTCCCCTGGCCAACGCCATACCAATCCAGGCGTCGGGTCAGGACCATGAACACCCCCAGCAAGCCGAACAGCAACAACGCGCCCATCAACAAGGCATAGTCCTCGGCGCTGAGCAGCCCGTAGAGCATGCCGTAAAGCACCACCAAGCCCAGGGCGAAGCCCAGCGCCCGCCACAGGCTGCGCAGCACATGGCTCAGGTAGAAGCCGATCAACAGCACACAGGCCGCGGCCGACAACAGGTAGGCCGGGCCGAAGCCCAGGTACTCGGACAACGACAGCAGCAACAGGTAGAACAGCGCCAGGGCCGCGCCGACCAGGGCGTACTGGATCGGGTGCACGCTGAGGTTGCGCAACACCTCGAAGAGAAAGAAGCCGGCGAAGGTCAGGGCGATGAACAGCAAGGCGTATTTGATCGCCCGTTCACTCTTGAGGTACTGGTCCACCGGATCGACAAAGCTGACCCCGAACGCCCGGCTGCGAAAATCCTCGCAATTGGCATTGGTCACGCACTGGGCCAGGGCGTCCTCCAGGTTGGTGGAAAAGAACGAGGTCTGCCAGCGCGCAGAGAACCCATCGGCATCGACCTTGCGGCTGGCAGGCAGGTAGTTGCCGATAAAGCTCGGGTGCGGCCAGTTGGCGGCCATGCTGACGCCGGTGCTGCGGCCAACCGGCAGCACATGCAGTTGCCCGCTGCCCTGCAGGCTGAGGTCGAAGGCATAGTCGAGCAGGGTTTCGCCCTTGCCGTCGAGCGGCCCGAGGACCACATGCACGCCACTGCCCAGCCAACCCAGGCGGGTGCCGGCCTGGAAATCCAGGCGTCGGTCGTTGAGCTGCAACTGCAGACCTTTCTCGATGCCACGGATGTCACTGATGCCAACGGCGAGAAACGCCGGTTCGAAGCGATAGTCTTCAAAGTCCTCGGTGATCCCCCAGCGTGCTGGCAGCTTGAATTGCCCGCTGATGTGGTTTTCGGCATGGAACAGGCGGGCCTGGTAGATCCCCCGCGAGCGCAGCTCGGTATCGATGCCTGATTCGAGCGCGAAGGTTTCCGGCAGAAAGTACAGATGGCCACTGACCTGGCTGGTTTCCTGGATGCTCCGGCCCTCCTGGAGCGTCCAGCGGCGTTCAGTCTTGCGGTACGGCACCACCAGCACCGGCCCGCTGATCTGCTGGCTGTAGCTGGAGCTCTGGGCGATGTCCTGCACCACGCTGTCGCGCAGCGCCTGGCGCTCGTCGATCAGGCCGCCAATCATCAGCAACGGGATCAACAACAGGATGATCAGCACGGCGATGGCGCCGAGTTTGAGGCTCAAGGTTCGGTTCATGAGGCAAGGCTCCGGTTTCGATGAGCAGAGTCTGCTCACCCGACATGGAGGCCTTGAGGACTTTTGTGGAGCCTGTGTGGAGCTTGTGTGAAGTGTTCAGTCCAGGCGTTTGGCCGGCAGCCACAAGCGCACGCGCACCCCGTCTTCGACGTTGGCGACCTGCAGCGAACCACCGTGCAACTGCATCACTTCCTCGACGAAGTTCAGCCCCAGCCCCGTGCTCTTGCGCCCACTGAATGGGCGCGGCAATGAGTAGAAGCGCTCACTCAAACGGCCCAGGGCATAGTCGGGAATCGCCTCGCCCTGGTTGAACAGGCTCAGGGCCACCTGCCCTTTGCGCCGTTCCAGTTCGAACAGCAACATGCCGCCGGGTGGCGTGAAGTCCAGGGCGTTGTCCAGCAGGTTGGCGATCGCCTGGCGCATCAGGAAGGGCTCGCACAGCAGGCGCACTGACGCCGGTACGCGCTGGCGCACCTGCAGGCCGGCACTTTCGATGCGCGCGCTGTGGGCCAGCAACAGCTCATCGACCAGCGCCGCCAGCGGCACCTGCTGCTGCTCTTCCAGGGTCTGCATCTGCTCGACCTGGGCCAGGTTGAGCAAACGCTCGATCAACTGCTGCATGCGCGCACTTTCGCTTTCGATATTGCCGGCAAAGCGCTGGCGCTGCGCGTCCGGCATCGGCTCCTGAAGCAGCTCGGAAGCACCACGAATGGCCGCCAGCGGACTTTTCAGTTCATGGGTCAGGGTGTGCACGTATCGCTCGACATAGTCCTTGCCTTCCAGCTGGGTGCGCATGCGCTCGACCGCCGCGGCTAGCTGGCCCAGCTCACCCCCACGAAAATTCGGCAGCGCTGCACGCTCGCCGGCGCTGACGGCTTCGGCATAACCGGTCAGGCGCCGCAGCGAGCGTGCCAGCCACCAGGACAGCGCCGCACCGGCCAGCAAACCGAGGACGATCAGCCCCAGGCCCAGGTACAGCAAGCGCCGTTCGGAACGGTCGATGTAGGGCTGCAGCGACTTGTTCGGCTTGGCCACAGTGACCGCGCCAATGATCTTGTCGCCATCGAGGATCGGCGCCGCCACATGCATTACCGACGACTCGGGATCGTCCGGATCGCTGCGGGTTGAGCGCGCGCCATATTCGCCGCGCAAAGTCAGGTAGACGTCGTTCCAGCGCGAATAGTCCTGGCCAACCGCCGAGCCGGTCGAGTCGAGCAGGACGATGCCCTTGGCGTCGGTGACATAGATGCGATGGTTCACCTGGTTCTTGGCCAGACCCCAGATTTCGGCATTGGGCTGCCGTTGCCCATAGGCGCGCAACAGCACGGGAAGGCGACTCTGGCCGAGGGTGCCGGCCTTGACGTCGTCGTGCAGCAACTCGGCCAGCAGGTTGGCGGTGTCGACCAGGGTTTCTTCGGTGGACTGGCGCACACCGGGGCGGATCTGCTCGCGCACGGTGTTGAGGATGAAATAGCCGGTCAGCCCGACGAACAGGAAATAGACCAGGAAGATCCGCATCCCCAGGCGCATCAGCTGCGTCCCGGACAGTAGCTGTAGCCCAGGCCGCGATGGGTCTGGATCGGCTCGCCGTCGGCGGCCACCTGGCGCAGCTTGGCGCGCAGGCTCTTGATGTGGCTGTCGATGCTGCGCTCGTAGCCGGCATCGGCGGCGACCCCGGTGGCATCGAGCAGTTGCTCCCGGCTGAAGACCCGCTCGGGTTGCTCCAGCAGGCTCTGCAACAGGCGAAACTCATGGCGGGTCAGGCTCAGGGCCTGGCCGCGGTAGCTGATCTGCATGCGCAGGGTATCGACCTGGAACTGCGCCGGCGCAGGGGCTGCCGGCTCGGCACGCGGCGCCATGCGCTTGAGGATTGCCCGCACCCTGGCCGCCACCTCGCGTGGACTGAAGGGCTTGACCACATAATCGTCGGCACCGATTTCCAGGCCCACCACCCGGTCGATCTCGCCATCGCGCGCACTGAGGAACATCACCGGCACTTCGCTGAAACGCCGCAGCTGCCGGCAGGTTTCAAAGCCGCTGATATCCGGCAGGCCGATGTCGAGGATGATCAGGTCGGCGGGCCGCTGGCGCTGCTGCGCCAGGGCGGCGTTGCCCAGGGTGACCCACTCGGTGCTGTGGCCCTCGCCCTGCAGGGCGAAGACCAGGGTGTCGGCGATGGCGGCTTCGTCTTCGACGATGAGTATGTGGGGCATGGCGTCCGGGCCTGACCAGGAATGATGAACGTGTAAGAGATTCTAGATCGCCTTGTAGGAGCGGGCTTGCCCCGCGATGCGATGTGACTGACAGTACGCAATCGCGGGGCAAGCCCGCTCCTACAGGGCCGTCAGCAGTCCGGCTTGCCGGCAGTGAATCGGCGCGCCGGATTCACCGCCGCCTTGAACTCGCGCAACGCCTTGGCGCCGATCAACAGCGGGTAGTTGAAGCTGCTGCGGTCGGTCAGGTTGACCTCGACGGTGCGCTTGACGTCGCCCAGGCACAGCTCAAGGTCCACCACCGGGCGCTTGCTGATCTCGGCGCCCTCGCCGTCTTCGTCTTCATCGGCGCGGTTCTTGATCTTGCTGATGCGCGCCAGCTTGTGTTCGTAGACCTTGCCGTCACTGTCCTTGGTGGCCAGGCGAAAGCGTACCCAGTCCTCGCCGTCGCGGGTGAAGGTTTCGATGTCCGTGGCCGACAGCGAGGCGGTCAGGGCGCCGGTGTCCATCTTGGCCTTGAGGGTTTCGCCGCCGAACTCCGGCAGCGTGATGTATTCATAACGACCATAGAGCGTCGGCTCGGCGGCCATGACCGGCAGGGCGAGCAGCGATAGCAGGGCAAGTACAGGTTTCACAGGATCCGCTTCCTTGAGACAAGACAGTGTTTAGACTGCGAAGGCAGGATAGGTTCGCGCCGACAGCTTATCCAACACAAAGTGAAACATTTGTCCGGCCCTCGCCGGCCTGAGCATTTGGCGTACGCGGACGGGCTGCTTATCATTGCCGACTGTCATCCGAATAGACGAGTTTTCTTATGCGCCGCTTGCTGACGGGCATCCTCGTGACCGTGCTGTTGTTGCTCAACACCCTGGTCCTGATCGTCCCCTTGATGGTCTTTGCCCTGCTCAAACTGGTCCTGCCGGGCCGTTACCGCGTCTATGCCTCCCGGGCCGTGATGTGGATCGCCGAGACCTGGTCGGAAATCGACAAGGCCATCTTTGCCCTGTGCATCCCCACCCAGTGGGACATCCGCGGTATCGACAAGCTGCGCCAGGACACCTCCTACCTGTGCGTGAGCAACCACCAGAGCTGGGTCGACATTCCCGCCCTGATCGAAAGCCTCAATCGGCGGGTGCCGTTCTTCAAGTTCTTCCTCAAGAAGGAACTGATCTGGGTGCCGCTGCTGGGCCTGGCCTGGTGGGCGCTGGATTACCCGTTCATGAAGCGCTACAGCAAGGCGTTTCTCGACAAGCACCCGGAACTCAAGGGCCAGGACCTGGAGATCACCAAGGCCGCCTGTGAGCTGTTCAAGCGCCAGCCGGTGACCGTGGTCAACTACCTGGAAGGCACGCGCTTCAGCGAAGCCAAGCGCAGCGCCCAGCAGTCACCCTTCAAACACCTGCTCAAGCCCAAGGCCGGCGGCGTGGCCTTCGTCCTGGCGGCATTGGGCGAACAGCTCGACGCCCTGCTCGATGTCACCATCGTCTACCCCGGCGACAAGGCCCCGGGTTTCTGGGACCTGCTCTGCGGTGCAGTCCCCAAGGTGATCATCGATATCCAGGTGCGCGAGCTGGACCCTGCCCTGTGGAGCGGCGACTACGAGAACAATCCGGCCGTGCGCCTGGCGGTGCAGGGTTGGGTCAACCAGCTGTGGCATGACAAGGATGCACGTATCGAACGCCTGCGGGCCGAGCTGCGCTGAGCGACGATCTGCCAAATCCTGCTGTTGTGGGAGCTGGCATAGCCAGCGATGCAGGCGCCGCGCACGAACTGAGACTGCGATGATGCCATCGCCGGCGATGCCGGCTCCCACAAATAGCCGATTAAAATCTGCATTAATAATCAAGATAAGGGAATCTTCTTTGCTATTGGCCATTTAACTGGATAAAAATCGATCAGCAAACAACTACAAAAATAGCCAGGATCGATCAATGGCCAAGCCATCCAGCCCTGCTGCCCAGGCAGCCCCCACTCAACTGCGCCGCGTCCTCGGGCTCCCTGCCCTGGTGTTCTTCGGCCTGGTATACATGGTTCCGCTGACCATCTTCACCACCTACGGCATCGTTACCGAACTGACCGGCGGACGCACCGCCGGGGCCTATCTGGTCACCCTGCTGGCCATGCTGTTCACCGCCACTTCCTACAGCTTCATGGTCCGGCGCTTTCCGGTGGCAGGCTCGGCCTATTCCTATACCAACCTGGCCTTCGGGCCGAACATCGGCTTTCTTGCCGGCTGGTCGCTGCTGCTCGACTACCTGTTCATCCCGATGATCAACTACCTGCTCATCGGCCTGTTCCTGAACATCGCCTTCCCGAGCATTCCGGTCTGGACCCTGGTCCTGGGCTCGATCGCCCTGGTCACGCTGCTCAACGTGATCGGCATCCACTCGGTCGCCAAGGCCAGCAACCTGATCGTCGGCGCGCAGATCGTCTTTATCGGTGTATTCGTCGCGCTGTCGTGCAAGACCCTGGGCACTGGTCAGCCGGTCGACCTGCTCTCGCCGCTGCTGGGCGATGGCAGCAAGCCTGGCTTCAGCCATTTGATGGCAGGTGCCGCGGTGCTGTGCCTGTCGTTCCTGGGCTTCGATGCGGTATCGACCCTGGCCGAGGAAACCCGAAACCCGCAGCGCGATGTGCCGCGGGCGATCATCCTCACCACCCTCGGCGCCGGCCTGCTGTTCACCCTGCTCGCCTATATCAGCCAGCTGGTGCTGCCGGGGAGTCATTTCGAAAACACCGACGCCGCGGCCAACGAGGTGATGTTCAAGACGGGCGGCCAGTTCCTGGCCAACTTCTTCACCGCCGCCTTCGTCGCCGGCAGCCTCGGCTCGGCCCTCGCCTCGCAGGCGGCGGTGTCGCGGATTCTCTACACCATGGGCCGCGACCAGGTCCTGCCGCAACGCTGGTTCGGCAACCTGTCGCCGCGCTTCGGCACGCCGGTCACGGCGACCCTGGTGGTGTCGGCATTTTCCCTGCTGGCGCTGGTCATTGACCTCGCCACCCTCGCCTCGCTGATCAGCTTTGGCGCACTGGTGGCCTTCTCCGCGGTGAATCTGGCGGTAATTCGCACCCACCTGTTCAACCAGAGCGAGCAGCGTAACCTGACCGACATGCTGCGCTACGGCCTGATCCCGCTGGTGGGCCTGGGGCTGACCCTGTGGTTGTGGACCAGCCTGTCGCCCCTGACCCTGAGCATCGGCCTTGCCTGGTTCGGCCTTGGCCTGGCCTACCTGCTGGTGCTCACCGCAGGCTTGCGTCGCCCGGTGCGGATGGTCAACTTCTCCGAAGCGGGCTGAACGGCCTTACACCGAAGGTGGGGCGGTCAAGGTGGCCGGGGTGGTTGGGGTGGTCGGGACGAGCGGAGTGGTCCACAGGCTGCCCAGGTTCTGCAACAGCGAAGCGGTAACGCCCTGCTGGCCGAGGTACTGCAGCAGCAGCGGAGCGAACATGCCGATCATGCCGGTGTCCATCCCCAGGGCACTGAAGGCGTTGCTCAAGTCGTTGGTGTTCTTGACGTTGTTGCCCAGGGCATTGCTCAAGGCCGAGGAACTGCCGCCCTCGCCCAGCAGAGCGCCCAGGCCGCTCAAGGCACCCAGGGCATTTTCGCCGGCCAGCAGGTCCAGGCCCGGCACGGCCTTGCTCAGTTCCTGGTAGTCACCGCTACTGAGCTGGTTGCGGGCCAGGCCCAGCAAGGCGCCAGTACCGCCGATGGCCTGTTCCGGGGTGATCTTCAGCTCGCTGCCGAGGGTGTTGAGCAGGTTCGCCGACGCGGCGGGCGCCTGCACCGCAGCGCCGTCCTTGTTGCCCTGCATGGTGGCAACGGCATTGGCCGCATCACTGAGGTTGAAGGCGAACACCGGGCTGGCGGCCAGGGTCATCAGGGTGAGCAGTGCGAAACGTTTCATTCGAGGACCTCGTCGGCCGTAAAAGGCGGGGAAACGAGGGATTGGACTGTGCGGGCGGGGGAATGTTCCGTGCCTTATCGCGGGGCAAGCCCGCTCCCACCGGCAATGTATACACCCGGTGGGAGCGGGCTTGCCCCGCGATGCTGTCAAAGCGGAGCTAACTGTCGGTTCTCCAGAGCATCGAGCAAAGACTCAACCAACCCCTTGGCCATCTCCACCGAATGCAGGGTAGACCAGAGAAACCCCTTGGCCGACTCGTCGACACCGTCGAATGATTTGTGTGCAGTGTCGTAGGCGCAACGCAGGTACAGGGATATGTGTACCAGCGCGTCATGAGGGGCGATGCCGGCGTTCACCGAGAAGAGTTGAGGGTGGCCAGCGGCGCAGTCGCCAAAGGGTTTATCACAAGTGGGGAATAGCGTTGGAGGATCTGGAACGAGCTTTTTCATGGCAACTCCACATGCAGTTGAGCTACACCCGATCGTTTCCACACGAATGGTGACAGCTGTACGCAGGGTGGAAAACCGGGGCATGTGGCAAACCCGGCAGACCCGAAGGTCTCCCGCGCACAGCTGCCATAACGACAGCGGCCACAATGCATTGCTCGGGTTTCCACACCCGATCGCTGTACCGACAGCGACCCGAGGAGCCTAGAAGGACTGGTTTCCTGGGGCAAGCATTGGGGTATCGACAGACTGCGTAGGGTATTTCCTAGGACCAAATTTAACCAGCCTGGAAATATCCAGAACTAACTCCCCCCCTCCGGTGGGAGCGGGCTTGCCCCGCGATCGCGGTTTGTCTGCCACATCGCATCGCGGGGCAAGCCCGCTCCTACCGGGGGAGTCAGTTGTTCCAGGCGGCAACATCAAGAACCAATCCAGCGCAGTACTGCCACCGCTCGACATCTACCTTGAGTATTCATCGTTCAAGGAGCCAAGACATGGACAGCCCCGCCTCCCACCGCCTGCGTCGCGGTCGATTTTCCGAGCCCGGCCGCCTTTACCTGCTGACCAGTATCACTCGTGACCGAGTACCAATCTTCGAGAGTTTCCAGGCCGCACGCTGCATCCCGCACCAGTTTCGCCAGGCGCAACTCGAAGGTGCCGCACGTACCTTGGCTTGGGTGGTTATGCCGGATCATGTGCACTGGCTGGTCGAGTTGCAGCAAGGCTCACTGGCCTGTCTGATGCGTCGATTCAAATCTCGCAGCCGTTGCGCGTTGTTCAAGCTGGGCAAACTGCAGGGTCGACTGTGGCAGCCTGGGTACCATGACCATGCCTTGCGACGGGAAGAAAATGTGCGCACGGTAGCGCGCTACGTGGTGGCCAACCCGCTGAGGGCCGGGCTGGTGAAGCGGCTGGGGGACTATCCGCATTGGGATGCGGTGTGGCTTTGAAAGCATCACGGGGCAAGCCCGCTCCCGGTGGGAGCGGGCTTGCCCCGCGATAGCCTTAGGCGGCGCTGAACAGCTTGTGCGGATCGATGACGAATTTCTTCGGCACACCGGCATCGAACTCACCGTAGCCTTCCGGCGCCTGGTCCAGGCTGATCACCTGCACACCCACCACTTCGGCGATGTTGATGCGGTCCCACATGATCGCCTGCATCAGCTGGCGGTTGTACTTCATCACCGGGGTCTGGCCGGTATGGAAGCTGTGCGACTTGGCCCAGCCGAGACCAAAGCGGATGCTCAGGCTGCCGATCTTCGCCGCGGCATCCACCGCGCCCGGGTCTTCAGTGACGTACAGGCCGGGAATACCGATCTTGCCGGCAACGCGCACCACGCCCATCAGCGAGTTGAGCACGGTGGCCGGGGCTTCGTGCTGGACGCCGGCATGGCCGTGGCCACGGGCTTCGAAGCCCACGGCGTCGACCGCGCAGTCCACTTCGGGCTCGCCCAGCAGGTTGGCGATCTGCTCGTGCAGCGGGGTGTCCTGGGACAGGTCGACGATCTCGAAACCCTGGGCCTTGGCGTGGGCCAGGCGCACCGGGTTGACGTCACCGACGATCACCACCGCTGCGCCCAGCAGGCGCGCCGAGGCAGCAGCGGCCAGGCCCACGGGACCGGCACCGGCGATGTATACCGAGCTGCCAGGGCCGACGCCCGCGGTAACGGCACCGTGGTAACCGGTCGGCAAGATGTCGGAGAGGCAGGTCAGGTCGCGGATCTTCTCCATGGCCTTGTCGCGGTTCGGCAGTTTCAGCAGGTTGAAATCGGCATAGGGCACCAGCACGTATTCGGCCTGGCCACCGGTCCAGTCGCCCATGTCGACGTAGCCGTAGGCGCCACCGGCACGGGCCGGGTTGACGGTCAGGCAGACGCCGGTGTGCATCTCTTTGCAGGAGCGGCAGCGGCCGCAGGCGACGTTGAACGGTACCGAGACCAGGTCGCCGATCTGCAGGTTCTCGACGTCACGGCCCTTCTCGATCACCTCACCGGTGATCTCATGGCCCAGCACCAGACCGACCTGGGCGGTGGTGCGGCCGCGCACCATGTGCTGGTCGGAGCCACAGATGTTGGTGGAGACCACCCGCAAGATCACCCCGTGCTCGATCTTCTTGCCACGCGGATCCTGCATTTTCGGGTAGTCAATTTTCTGCACCTCGACCTTGCCGGCGCCGAGATACACCACACCACGATTACCAGACATGCTTTTACCTCGCTGATTGTTTTTATGTAGCGGTGCAAAGTGCGCTGCCCGGGGGCGGCGCTGTGTTACTGGAATCTGTTGTTGAGCTTGAGGGCCTTATCGCGGGGCAAGCCCGCTCCTACACCGCGATGGCGCCCGTCAGAGCACGACCGTCCGATTGGCGTTCAAAAACACCCGCCGCTCGATGTGATACCCCACCGCCCGCGCCAGGGTCAGGCACTCGATGTCGCGCCCCTTGGCAATCAGGTCTTCGGGATAGTGACTGTGGTCCACCGACTCGACGCCCTGGGCAATGATCGGCCCTTCGTCGAGATCGTTGTTGATGTAGTGGGCCGTGGCGCCCACCAGTTTCACGCCTTTGTTGTAGGCCTGGTGGTAAGGCTTGGCACCTTTGAAGCCCGGCAGCAGGGAGTGGTGGATGTTGATCGCCCAGCCGTCGAGCTTGCGGCACAGCTCCGGCGACAGCACCTGCATGTAGCGGGCAAGGATCACCAGCTCGGCACCGGACTCCTCGATCACCTTCAGCACCTTGCGCTCCTGCGCCGGCTTGTCGTGCGGATCGAGGGCGAAGTGGTAGTAGGGAATGCGGTGCCACTGGGCCAGGGGCTCAAGGTCCGGGTGGTTGGAAATCACCGCCACCACATCCATGCCCAACTGCCCGATACGCTGGCGGTAGAGCAGGTCGTTGAGGCAGTGATCGGCCTTGGAGACCATGATCACCACCTTGGGCCGATGATTGGGCGCGGTCAGTTCGAACAGCATGCCGAAGGCATCGCTGCGCTCGGCCAGGCCCGCGCGGAAGCTGGCTTCGTCGAACCCGTCGGGCTGGCGAAACTCCACGCGGATGAAAAAGCGCCCGGACAAGCGGTCATCGAACGAGTGATGCTCGGTGACATAGCACTGCTGCTCGTACAGGTAGCGCGTCACCACATCCACCGTGCCGAGCAGGCTCGGGCAGTCGGCGGTAAGAATCCAGGTGTCCGGTGCTCGGCTCATGACAACCCTCCCTAGGCTTCGATGCTCAGACCGTATTCGGCTGCTGCGTCCTGCAGCCACAGCCACCAGTAGTCGGAGAAACTACGGCGGATCAACAACTCCCAGGTTTCCTCGCCGGTACGGCGGATCACCAGTTGCGACTTGGCGAATACCGTGCCCACGGCCTTGCCGACCGGGAAGTTGTTCGGGTGTACATCATAGCTGGTGGATTTCATCAGCACGTCGCGCACATTCGGGCCGCTCAGTTCCAGCAGGGTCTGCCCGCCGCTGACGTTGACCACCTGGATGTGCTGGCCGTCGAGGGCATCGCGCAGCTTCTGCTCGATGGCGAATTCCTGGCCGCCCGGCACGATCAGCAGCCACTCATCCGGGCCCAGCCACTGCAGCGACATGTCGCCGTTGGCGACCACGGTGAGGGCCACCGGCAGCTCCAGGCCCAGGGCCTTGAACACGCCACCGGCGAAGGCCGGATCGCGACCGTCGCCACGCAGGGTCAGGTGACCGAGGAACTTGTGCTCGCGCAGGGTCACCCCGGCGTTCTTGCGGCCCTTGCCGACCAGGCTGGGCAGGTCGGCGTGATGCAGTGGCGACTCGGCCTTGGCGTCGTTGCCGGGGCGTTGCTGGTAAACGTTGATTGTGCTCATTACACACCTGCCTTGAATTCTATGGACCCTGAACCAACTGTGTAGGAGCGGGCTTGCCCCGCGATTCGATGTCGGCTGCACCGCCGCTATCGCGGGGCAAGCCCGCTCCCACAGCGGTCAAACGTTCTGCCGGTCGCCCTTCGGATCGAAGAACACCGAGGAGCAGATCTCCGCCTCGATCACGCTGCCATCGGCCTGGGGCGAGTAGACCCGCTCGCCGATGCGCTTGAGCCCGCCCTTGACCACACCCATGGCGAAGGAATAGCCCAGGGAGTTGCTGGCATAGCTGGAGGTGACGTGGCCGACCATGTCCATCGGGATCGCCTGTTTCGGGTCGAACACCAGTTGCGCGCCTTCCGGCAGCCACTGGGTAGGATCGACCGGCTTGAGGCCGACCAGTTGCTTGCGGTTTTCACGCACGCAGTCTTCACGGTTCATGCCGCGCCAGCCGATCCACGAGAACGGCTTGGTCCGGCCCACGCACCAGCCCATGTTGAGGTCGTCCGGGGTCATCGAGCCGTCGGTGTCCTGGCCGACGATGATGAAGCCCTTCTCGGCCCGCAGCACGTGCATGGTCTCGGTGCCATACGGGGTCAGGTTGTACTGCTTGCCAGCCTCGGCGATCTTCTCCAGCACGCCCATGGCGTAGTTGGCCTGGATGTTGACCTCATAGGACAGCTCGCCGGTGAAGGAGATGCGGAACACCCGCGCCGGCACGCCGCCGACCAGGCCTTCCTTCCAGGTCATGAACGGGAAGGCGTCCTTGTCCAGGTCGATGTCGGTCACTTCGCTGAGCAGCTTGCGGCTGTTGGGGCCCGACAGGGTCAGGGTCGCCCAGTGGTCGGTAACCGAGGTGAAGTACACCTTCAGCTCCGGCCATTCGGTCTGCTGGTAGATCTCCAGCCACTGCAGCACGCGGGCCGCGCCGCCGGTGGTGGTGGTCATGATGAAGTGGTTGTCGCCGACGCAGGCGGTCACGCCATCGTCGAAGACCATGCCGTCTTCCTTGCACATCAGGCCGTAGCGGGCCTTGCCCACGTCCAGTTTGGTCCAGGCGTTGGTGTAGATGCGGTTGAGGAACTCGCGGGCATCGGGGCCCTGGATGTCGATCTTGCCCAGGGTCGAGGCATCGAGCAGACCAACGCTGTCACGCACGGCCTTGCACTCGCGGGCCACGGCGGCGTGGATGTCTTCGCCGTTGCGCGGGAAGTACCACGGCCGTTTCCACTGGCCGACGTCCTCGAACTCGGCGCCGTTCTTCAGGTGCCAGGCATGCAGCGCGGTGAAGCGCACCGGTTCGAACAGGTGACCGCAGTGCCGGCCCGCCACGGCGCCGAAGGTGATCGGCGTGTAGTTGGGACGGAACATGGTGGTGCCCATTTCCGGAATAGTGATGCCCATAGAGCGTGCAGCAATCGCCAGGCCGTTGATGTTGCCCAGCTTGCCCTGGTCGGTACCGAAGCCCAGGGCGGTGTAGCGCTTGACGTGCTCGACCGACTCGAAGCCTTCGCGGGTGGCCAGTTCGATGGCCGCTGCGGTGACGTCGTTCTGCTGGTCGACGAACTGCTTCGGCGCCCGTGCGGTGTTCTTGTCGTGGGGCACCTGGAACAGGGCCACGGTAGCTTCCTCATGACGTGCCAGGACTTTCGGCAGGGTGCCTTGCACTGCCTTGAAGCCTGCTTCGGTAGCCGCGCGCACGCCGCCTTCGAAGCCGTCGGCCAGGGTGTCGCCGAGGGCGAACACGCCATTGATGCCACCAACGCACACGCGTTTTTGCGGGGCGTCGCCCGGTACGAAGCCGAGGATGTCTTCACGCCAGATCGGCTTGCCGCCCAGGTGCGAGGCCAGGTGCACCACCGGGCTGTAGCCACCGGAGGAGGCAACCAGGTCGCACTCCAGCCATTCGCCGGGGCTGGTGACCTTGTGCGCCTTGACGTCGATGGCGGCGACACGGGCAGCGGTCACATGCTTGCTGCCACGGGACTCGATCACCGCGCTGGAGGTGAGGATGCGGATACCTTTGGCCCGCGCCTCCTCCACCAGCGAACCGCGCGGATTGTGGCGGGCGTCGGCGATGGCGACCACTTTCAGGCCGGCGTCGTGCCAGTCCAGGGCCACGCGGTAGGCATGGTCGTTGTTGGTCGACAGCACCAGGTTGCGGCCCGGCGCCACGCCATAGCGACGCACGTAGGTGGAGACCGCACCGGCGAGCATGTTGCCCGGCACATCGTTGTTGCCGTACACCAGCGGACGCTCGTGGGCGCCGGTGGCCAGCACCACGCGCTTGGCGCGAACCCGGTGCATGCGCTGACGCACCTGGCCGATCGGCGCGCGATCGCCCAGATGGTCGGTCAGACGCTCATGAATGGTGAGGAAGTTGTGGTCGTGGTAGCCGTTGACCGTGGCCCGTGGCAGCAGGGTCACTTCACGCATGCCCTTGAGCTCGGCAACTACACCGGCGACCCAGTCGGCGGCCGGTTTGCCGTCGAGGGTTTCGCGGCTGTCGAGCAGGCTGCCGCCGAACTCTTCCTGCTCGTCGGCGAGGATCACCCGCGCACCGCTGCGGCCAGCAGCCAGTGCCGCGGCCAGGCCGGCAGGGCCGGCGCCGACCACCAGCACGTCGCAGTGCTGGTTCATGTAGTCGTAGGTGTCCGGATCGTTTTCCAGCGGCGAGCGACCCAGGCCCGCGGCCTTGCGGATGTACTTCTCGTAGGTCATCCAGAACGACTGCGGGTACATGAAGGTCTTGTAGTAGAAACCCGGTGGCATCAGCTTGCCGCCGACCTTGCCGAGGATCCCCATGACGTCGTTGTTCACGTTCGGCCAGCCGTTGGTGCTGGTGGCCACCAGGCCGGCGTACAGGGCCTGCTGGGTGGCGCGCACGTTGGGCACCTGGGTGGCTTCGGTGGCGCCGATCTGCAGGATTGCATTGGGCTCTTCGGAACCCGCGGCAATAATCCCGCGCGGACGCGAGTACTTGAAGCTGCGCCCGACGATGTCCACGCCGTTGGCCAGCAACGCGGCGGCCAGGGTGTCACCGGCGTAGCCCTGGTAGGTCTGGCCGTTGAAGGTGAAGTTCAAGACCTTGCTGCGATCGATGCGACCGCCATTGGACAGGCGATAGACCTGGCTCATACCTTTTCTCCCTGACCACTGACTGCCAACTGCGGGCTGGTGCTTTTGCCGGTCACTTGCGGCTTGGCGCCAATCGGATAGGTTTCCAGAATCTCGTAGGTCACCGTGTCGCGCGTGGCGTTGAAATACTGGCGGCAGCCGGCGGCGTGAATCCACAACTCGTGGTGCAGGCCGCGAGGGTTGTCGCGGAAGAACATGTAGGTGCCCCACTCCTCGTCGGAGCAGGCGTTGGGGTCCAGCGGCCGCGGAATATGCGCCTGGCCTGCGGCGTGGAACTCCTCTTCGGAGCGCATCTCGCCGCAGTGGGGACAGAAGATATGCAACATGGGAAATTCTCCTGTTAGTGGGCGACAGCGGCGGCGCCGTGTTCGTCGATCAGTGCACCGTTGTAGAAACGGTCGATGGAAAAGGGTTTGGCCAGCGGGTGCATTTCGCCCTTGGCCAGACTGGCGGCAAAGACGTTGCCCGAGCCCGGAGTGGCCTTGAAGCCGCCGGTGCCCCAGCCGCAGTTGAAGAACATGTTCTTCACCGGCGTCTTGGAGATGATCGGGCACGCGTCCGGGGTGGTGTCGACGATGCCGCCCCACTGGCGGTTCATGCGCACCCGGGAGAGGATCGGGAACATCTCGACGATGGCCTGCAGGGTGTGTTCGATCACCGGGTACGAGCCGCGCTGGCCGTAGCCGACCCAGCCGTCGATGCCGGCGCCGATGACCAGGTCGCCCTTGTCCGACTGACTGATGTAGCCGTGCACGGCGTTGGACATGATCACGCTGTCGATGATCGGCTTGAGCGGCTCGGACACCAGCGCCTGCAGCGGGTGCGATTCGATCGGCAGGCGGAAGCCCGCGAGCCGAGCCATGTGCCCGGAGTTACCGGCGGTGACCACGCCGACGCGCTTGGCGCCGATGAAGCCCTTGTTGGTCTCCACGCCGATGACCACGCCGTTTTCCTTGCGAAAGCCGATCACTTCGGTCTGCTGGATCAGGTCCACGCCCAGGGCGTCGGCGGCGCGGGCAAAGCCCCAGGCCACGGCGTCGTGACGGGCCACGCCACCGCGACGTTGCACGGTGGCGCCGATGATCGGGTAGCGGGTGTTCTTCGAGCAGTCCAGGTACGGAATTTCTTCGGCCACCTGCTGGGCATTGAGCAGTTCGCCATCCACGCCGTTGAGGCGGTTGGCGCTGACCCGGCGCTCGGAATCGCGCATGTCCTGCAGGGTGTGGCAGAGGTTGTAGACACCGCGCTGGGAGAACATCACGTTGTAGTTGATGTCCTGGGACAGGCCTTCCCAGAGCTTCATGGCGTGCTCATAGAGGTGCGCCGACTCGTCCCACAGGTAGTTGGAACGCACGATGGTGGTGTTGCGCGCGGTGTTGCCGCCGCCCAGCCAGCCTTTCTCGACCACGGCAACGTTGGTGATGCCGTGTTCCTTGGCCAGGTAGTAGGCGGTCGCCAGGCCGTGCCCGCCACCGCCGACGATGACCACGTCGTAGACCTTTTTCGGCGTTGGCGTGCGCCACATGCGCTGCCAGTTCTCGTGGTGGCTGAGCGAGTGTTTGAAGAGGCCGAAGCCTGAGTAACGTTGCATAGTCTTCACTCCTGAACCACTCAGCGATAAACCGGGAAATCTGCACAGAGTGCCGACACGTTCTTCGCGACATCGGCCTCGACATCGGCATCGCCGAGGTTGTCGAGGATGTCGCAGATCCAGCCGGCCAGCTCCACGCACTGGGCAACCTTGAAGCCGCGGGTGGTCACCGCCGGGGTACCGATGCGCAGGCCCGAGGTGACGAACGGCGACTGCGGGTCGTTCGGCACGGCGTTCTTGTTCACGGTGATATGGGCGCGGCCCAGGGCGGCGTCGGCGTCCTTGCCGGTCAGGCCCTGGCGAATCAGGCTGACCAGGAACAGGTGGTTGTCGGTGCCGCCGGAGACCACGTCGTAGCCGCGCTCGACGAAGACCTGGGCCATGGCCTGGGCGTTGTCGATCACCTGCTGTTGATACGCCTTGAAGCCCGGCTCCAGCGCCTCCTTGAAGCACACCGCCTTGGCGGCGATCACATGCATCAGCGGGCCGCCCTGGGCGCCGGGGAACACCGCGGCGTTGAGCTTCTTCTCGATTTCTTCGTTGCTGCGCGCCAGGATCAGGCCGCCACGCGGACCGCGCAGGGTCTTGTGGGTGGTGGTGGTGACCACGTCGGCGTAGGGCAGCGGATTGGGGTACAGGCCCGCGGCAACCAGGCCGGCAACGTGGGCCATGTCGACGAACAGGTAGGCACCGACCTTTTCGGCGATCTGACGGAAACGTGGGAAATCGAGGGTTTTCGAGTAGGCCGAGAACCCGGCGACGATCATCTTCGGCTTGTGCTCGACCGCCAGGCGCTCGACCTCGTCGTAGTCGATCAGGCCGGTGACGGTGTCGATACCGTACTGCACGGCGTTGTAGAGCTTGCCCGAGGACGACACCTTGGCGCCGTGGGTCAGGTGACCGCCATGGGCCAGGCTCATGCCCAGGATCGTGTCGCCGGCCTGCAGCAGGGCCAGGTACACGGCGCTGTTGGCCGAGGAGCCGGAGTGCGGCTGGACGTTGGCATAGTCGGCGCCGAACAAGGCTTTGGCGCGATCGATGGCCAGTTGCTCGACTTTATCCACATGCTCGCAACCGCCGTAGTAGCGCTTGCTCGGATAGCCTTCGGCGTATTTGTTGGTCAGGCCGCTGCCCTGGGCCTGCATCACGCGCTTGCTGGTGTAGTTCTCCGAGGCGATCAGCTCGATGTGATCTTCCTGGCGTTGCTCTTCGGCATTGATCGCCGCCAGCAGTGCATCGTCGTAACCCTGGATCTGGTCTTGCTTGCTGAACATCGCAGTTTCTCCCGGCAGCGGCATCGGTTCTTGTCGGGCAAATGCCCTTTTGCAGCGATGGTATGACCGTCGCAGACAGCCCAGATGCCTACGGGCGCCACGCAAAGGTGCGTTTACGACATGGAGACGCATCGCGGGGCAAGCCCGCTCCCACCCGCCTGTGGGAGCGGGCTTGCCCCGCGATGCTTTGCTGATAGAGTGCTGTTCTGCGTCGTTCACAGGACAGTGTCATGCCAGATAAAAGCCAGCAATTCGCCAGCGACAACTACTCAGGTATCTGCCCGGAAGCCTGGGCCGCCATGGAAAAAGCCAACCAGGGTCACGAGCGCGCCTACGGCGACGACCAGTGGACGGCCCGAGCCGCCGAGTATTTCCGCCAACTGTTCGAAACCGACTGCGAGGTGTTCTTCGCTTTCAACGGCACCGCGGCCAACTCCCTGGCGCTGTCGTCCCTGTGCCAGAGCTACCACAGCGTGATCTGCTCGGAGACCGCCCACGTCGAGACCGACGAATGCGGCGCCCCGGAGTTCTTCTCCAACGGCTCCAAACTGCTTATTGCCCGCACCGAAGCCGGCAAGCTGACCCCGGAGGCGATCCGCGAAGTGGCCCTCAAGCGCCAGGACATCCACTACCCCAAGCCGCGGGTGGTGACCATCACCCAGGCCACCGAGGTGGGCAGTGTCTACCGCCCCGACGAGCTCAAGGCGATCAGCGCCACCTGCAAGGAACTGGGCCTGAACCTGCACATGGACGGCGCCCGCTTCAGTAACGCCTGCGCGTTCCTGGGCTGCTCGCCGGCCGAGCTGTCCTGGAAGGCCGGGGTCGATGTGCTGTGCTTTGGCGGTACCAAGAACGGCATGGCCGTGGGTGAGGCGATCCTGTTCTTCAACCGCAAGCTGGCCGAAGACTTCGACTACCGCTGCAAGCAGGCGGGCCAGCTGGCGTCGAAAATGCGCTTTCTCTCCGCGCCCTGGGTCGGCCTGCTCGAAGGCGACGCCTGGCTCAAGTACGGCGCCCACGCCAACCGTTGCGCACAGCTGCTCAGCGAACTGGTGAGTGATGTACCGGGGGTCGAACTGATGTTCCCGGTGGAAGCCAACGGGGTGTTCCTGCAGATGTCGGAGCCGGCCCTGGAAATCTTGCGCAACAAGGGCTGGCGCTTCTACACCTTTATCGGTAGCGGTGGTGCGCGCTTCATGTGCTCCTGGGATACCGACGAAGCGCGGGTGCGCGAACTGGCGGCGGACATCCGCGCCGCCATGGGCGCCTGATACTGTAGGAGCGGGCTTGCCCCGCGATGGCGATGTATCTGTCACACCGCAATCGCGGGGCAAGCCCGCTCCCACAAAGGCAGTTGCGCCTGCCTAGAGCCTGAACCCACCCATCTGCCGCGCCAGGTCATCGGCCAAGCGGCGCAAGGCCTGGCAATCCTGCCGGCAGCCCTGCACTTCGGCCGCGGTCTGCCGCGCCAGGTCGGAAATCCCCTGCACGTTGCGGTTGATTTCCTCGGTCACTGCCGACTGCTCTTCAGTCGCCGTCGCCACCTGCAGGTTCATGTCGCTGATGTGCTCCACCTGCCCGGTGATGGTGGTCAGGGACGCCCCCGTACGCTGGCTCGACTCGACCCCCGTGCCGGTCGCCGCCTGTCCGGCATGCATCGACGCCACGGCCGTGCCGGCGCCCTGCTTGAGGCGCTGGATCATCTGCTGGATCTCGTCGGTAGACACCTGGGTGCGCTGGGCCAGGGTGCGCACTTCATCGGCCACCACGGCAAAGCCACGGCCCATCTCGCCCGCCCGCGCCGCCTCGATGGCGGCGTTCAGCGCCAGCAGGTTAGTCTGTTCGGAAATACTGCGAATCACTGCAAGCACTTCGTCGATCGAGGCCACTTCTTCGGCCAGCTGGCTGACCGCCCCTGCCGCCTGACCGATCTCGCCGGACATGCCTTCGATATGGGCAATGGAGCGTTGCACCACATCGCGGGCCTGCAGGGCTTCGCTGCGCGCCGTCTGTGAGGCATGGGCGGCATTGCCGGCGTTTTGCGCGATCTCCTGCACGGTCAGGCCCATCTCATGCACGGCGGTGGCGACCATCTCGGTCATTTCCTGCTGCCTGAGCGAACGATCGGCGGTGTTGTCCACCACTTCGCTCACCTGGCCGACCGCCTCATGCAAGCGCCCGGTGGTGCGCAACACGTCGCCGATCAAGGCGCGCTGGCTGTCGACAAAGCCATTGAACCCCCGGGCCAGGTCACCCAGTTCATCGGCGCGTGAGGCATCCAGACGCTGGGTCAGGTCGCCGCCGCCATTGCCGATCGCCATCAAGGCGCCGGTGACCCGGCGAATCGGCCGGACGATGCCCCGCGCCAGCAGCACCACCAGCAGCAACGACACCAGCGCCACCGCCGCACCAATCAGGCTGGTCAGCCATAGCGTTTCACGCACCGGCGCATAGATCTGCGATTCCGGCACCTCGGCCACCAGGCTCCAGTTCAGGTCGCGCAGCGGCAGGCTCAGGGCCAGGTAGCCCTCGCCGTCGCGCTCGAAACGACTGCTGTGCACGCCCTGTTCACGGCTCAGTGCAACCTGCGCCGCCTGCTCGCCGATCTGCTCGGCAAGGGTGCGTTTGCCACTGAACTGCTGCTCGGGATGGACCTGGATCAAGCCGTCGCCCCGCACCAAAAATACCCGGCCGCGCTCACCGAAACTGAAGTTGTGGATCAGGGCCGACAGTTCGGTCATGCGCAGGCCAAGCCCGGCGACGCCCACCAGTTTCCCGGCCTTTTCCATCCGAAAGTCGATGAACAGCGCCAGCTCGCCGGTACTGCCGTCGGTGTCGATGTTCAGGATGCGCTGATCACCGCTGTCGATGAACGAGTAGAACCACGTGTCCGCCGCATTGCTGCGGCTCAAGGTGCGGTCCAGGCCCTTCTCGTTGTAGTAGTGGTTGCTGTCGGTGGCTGCGAGCACCGTGGTAAATGCCTGGTTCTTCTGCCGGACGGCTTCCAGGTATTCGACGAATTGTGGCGTCTGGGCGACGTCTTCCCCCGCCGCCAGCCAGTCACGCAACAGCGTGTTGTTGGCAATGTCGGCCGCGGCCGTCAGCGGGCGGGTCAGCATCCGCTCGATGTCGTTACGAATTGCCTCAATGCTCGCCGGCAAGGCGGTGTCGACCAGGTAACGTTCGGTCAGGCGATTGACCGCCACCGAATAGATCCCGACCACGATGAGAACGCTCACCAGCAGGGCTGCGCCCATGCTTGCGATCAATTGCCACTGGATACTGCGCCGCCAGAACTGCATGGACTTCCCCTGGGTAAATAAGCCTTGTACTGCAATACATCGGCCAATTGTATACAAGCTGGAATACAATAGTTCCATTGACCCACGGCAATGCCGCCCACTGCCACGACGGCAGTGAGCGAGCAAAAGGAGAGACCAGGTTTTGGCGCAGGACGATCAGCTGTTGCTGATGGTCCGGGCAATGACATCGACCGTGGCGTTGACTTGCTCTTGGTAACGGTCGAGGGCCTGCTGGTGCTGCTGTTGCAGTTCGATCTGCTTGGAGCACAGGTTGAGGGCTGCCAGGACCAGCAGCTTGTCACCGATCAGGGTCGGGTATTTACGCTTGGTTTCGGCCAGCGATGTGTTGAGCATCTGCACGGCCTGCGCCAGGGCCTGTTCCTGGCCTTCGGGGGCCTTGATCGAATAGTCGCTGCCAAGGATCGACACGACATTGATCGGCTGTGCTGAAGTTCTCATGCGTTGACGGCACCGACGCTGGCGCGCTCGACCAGGGCCTGGATACGTGCGGCGGTGGCGCCCTGCTTCTCTTCGTGTTCCATCAGCGCCAGCTGCAGGCTTTCGTTTTCATCCTTGGCCTGGGCCAGTTCAGCGTTGATCTGCGCGTTGCGCTCGGCCAGTTCCTGATTCTTCTGTACCAGGTCGCTGACCAGTTGTTCCAGTTGACTGAGGGAAGTTTCCAACATGATTGCCTTCTCGGGGGTTTTCAGGGGGCGCACACGATAAAGAAAACTCCGCGTGGTCGCCAGGGATATCGGATCTAGACACATCGGCCTGGTGTTGATTGACCCACTGACACCCGACCGGTTCCCCTCTGATGACTGCCGCTGGTCAGGGAAAAGCAGGCAGGCTCACCTTTCTTTCTTCGTTCACCCCCGTCTTTTCCCGACCGCCAGGCATGACCGCCCTGATTCAACCCTCCAATGCCCTCGGCTTGAGACGATACCATTGCGATACAGGGCCACCCGCGGGGGAGAAGCCGTTGGAGAATTTGGTCGCCAGCTTGTCCACGGCGTTCAACGCCGTGGTTACCGCGCCCTCCGCCCAGCCGCCAGTCCAGGAAACATCATCCCCGGCCAGGATAAAACCATCCATGGGAACACCATTGCCGCCCTCGTAGAACTGGCTGAACAGCTGCCGCTGGTTTTCGTACTGTCCCGGCAGGTTCATCTTGAAGGCGCCCAGATACAAGGGTTCCTCCTCCCAGTTGATCTCCACGAAAGGATCGACGCCTACAAAGTGCGAAGCCAGGTCCAGGCCCGGGTAGACCTTGTCGAGCAGCGCCGTGCAAAGTTCGCCATGGCGCACGACCGGGCGATCGCCGAGAAATTTCAGACTGTCGTTGTTCCAGGTGTAGGAAAGGAACATGCCACTGCCTCTGTAACCTCCTGTGCTTCGGCTGTAATCGACCAGGTAGGTGCCCCGGGTCAGGCGGTCGGAGAGCGTGATACTCATCAATTGTTTGCCATCGTCACCGCGCTGATGCCAGAAAGGCGTGCGGGTCTCGGCGAAAATCTTCGCCGATTGCATGTAGTGGCAGTACATCACTGCCTCCCACTGCTTCTGGCTCAACAATGACTGGCTGGCCTCGAGCCCCTCGACACCGTTCGTGTAGCGAAACTTATCGAGGATCCGGACATGCGGGGTATACACAACCGCAGCGTAGTCGCTACGAACGTCCGTCCCGCCATCAAAGTCGTGGAACACCACATCGAATCGGCCATCTCCCCGACGACTGATCAACCTGACTTCCTGACGCAGGGGGTCACGTCCAGGCAATGCACGACGACTCAACAGTTCTACAGTCTCGGTAGCCGACCAGAACACCTGTTCATCACCGAAATCGGCAGCGGGTCGCGACCATAGGCGCATGGGCAATTGGTCAGCGCCATCGCGCATTAACAGGTGATTGATATCCAACCCGGTGTACAAAACCCGCAGTACTTCCAGGAAGCAGTTGGGGAAGTCTGTATTCCAGCCCCCTGTGCCAAAGCCGATCTGTCCGAATACATTGATGTCAGCCGCTGACCAGCGCGCCTGCTCGACCATGGCGGCATGGAAACTGAGGTTGTTCCAACCCTCGCTGAGAATGTTGTCCCATATCTGCTTGATCAACGCTTGATCGATTGAACCCGCCGACATGGCATTTTCCATCTCGCTGAAACGGATGGGCTGCTGTTCAAGAAATTCGCCAAAGAATCTGTCTTCAATATCCTTGAACCGCGGTGGCCGTGGAAACTTCCCTTCGTCACCTTCGAAATAGTATTTTAAACCTTCGAAGTCCACGACCGTACTAACGGCTGCCGAACTTCCTGGATTCGGAAACTCCTCACTATTATCAAGCATCCCCACTTTACGAAAATAGTGCATCAAGGCTTTTCCTGAAACAGGAAAGCGCATGGCGCCACGCTCATAAGGTACAGAACTATTTACCGGTTGCGAAAACAGCCTGCCACCGATACGCCCACTCGCATCCACCACGACCGGGTGCAACCCCATGCGCATGATCTCATAGGCCGCAACCAGGCCAGCGGCACCAGCACCTACTACTAGCACCTGCGTTCCTCTGTGTTGCGTATTGACCGTTCCGAGCGGTTGCGCGGCCCTGCCCGCCAGATAAGCACCATAATCAAATGGAAAGTCTGGAATAAGCGCACTCACATCTTTATCCATGACGTGTTTGGCAAGGCGTATACGAGACGGAATTGAAGACATATGACACTCTCCGCTAGTTAGACTTACGGAAAGAGCATAGTGCCAGGAAGATTGGATATTTATATCGAATTGAAATCTGAGTTCAGTTTCTTGAACTAGCAAAAGTGCTAGTTGACGCTCGCGTTCAACAGAGCATTCATTAATGCTCTTTACAGGAGATAGACTCATGACCAGCACATCACTGCCTTTACGTATCGCCTGTGCCCAGATCGCCCCCAGGGTGGGTGAAGTGGACTACAACCGCCAACTGTGCAACACAGCCATTGTCCAGGCCGCGCAACAGGGCGCAGAACTGGTGGTACTGCCGGAACTGGCGCAATGCGGCTATGCCTTCCATGACCGTGATGAAGCCCTGGCGTCGGCAGAGGGTCTGTACGACCAGACGGTACTGGGCTGGTTCGAGTTGGCTCGTCAACACGACATTATCGTTGTCGGCGGGCTCTGCGAACGCCTGTCAGCCGTCGAAGTGGCCAACAGCGCCGTGCTGGTCGATCCTCGGGGCTGGCTGACCTGTTACCGCAAGGCGCACCTGTGGGACCGGGAAAATCTCATCTTCACCCCAGGCGACCAGCCTCCCCCCATTGTACGTACTGCCAAAGGCCGCATCGGCCTGATGATCTGCTACGACCTGGAACTCCCCGAATGGGTTCGCCTGGCGGCACTGGGCGGCGCGCAGTTACTCTGTGCGCCAGCCAACTGGCCAGACCTGGGCCGCCCGCAAGGTGAGCGACCTGCCGAGATCGTGAGAGTCCAGGCCGACGCGGCAGTCAATCGAATGTTCATCGCGGCCTGTGATCGCCACGGCCATGAACGGGGGATCGACTGGGTGGGCGGATCGACCATCGTCGACGCCGATGGTTTCCCCCTGGCCGGCGCCAGCAGCCTGCCAGAAGCACAGTTGCTGGTGACCGACATCGATCTCGCCGAAGCCGACGACAAGTGGATCAGTGACCACAACCATGTACTCCAGGACCGCCGTCCGGCACTCTACGGCGATCTTTGCAGCACTAGTATTCGATCCGCACATCCCCCTTCGGAACACTGCAGCACGACAGGATATAACCCTCAGCCACGTCATCGTCAGTGATGCCGCCGTTGTGCTCCATCTCCACCTCGCCGCCCAGCTTGAGCACCTTGCAGGTGCCGCAGATACCCATGCCACAGGCCTTGGGGATCATCAGGCCGAGCTTGGCCGCCGCCGCATGCACGGTCTCGCCGGGGGCCACGCGGATGCTCTTGCCGGCAGCGGTGAACTCGACCTGGTGCAGGTCGCTGACATCCACCTCGGCGGCTTCGGCAGCCTGCTCGGCATGCTCCACCGCATCGGCCTTGACCTCGGCCGGGGTCGCGCCGAACGACTCCTCATGATAGCGACGCATGTCATAGCCGCTGGCTTCCAGCAGGCGCTTGACCGCGTGCATGTAAGGGGTCGGCCCGCAGCAGAAGATCTCTCGCTCCAGGTAGTCCGGGGCGATCAGCTCCATCAGCTTCTGGTTCAGGTAGCCGCGATAGCCGGCCCAGGGCTCGCCCAGGCCATGCTTCTCGCAAATGATGTGCAGGCTGAAGTTGTCGATCCGCGAGGCCATGTGCTCCAGCTCGCGGCGATAGATGATGTCTTTCGGCGAGCGGGCGCTGTGCACGAAGACCATGTCGACATTGCCGTTGGTGTCGTAGAACCAGCGGGCCATGGACATCACCGGGGTGATGCCGACACCGCCGCTGAGGTACAGCACCTTGGGGCTGGGGAAGTCGATGGCGTTGAACAGCCCGACCGGCCCGTGCACCGCCAGCTCCTGGCCTTCGTGCAGGGTGTCGTGCAGCCAGTTGGAGACCTTGCCGCCCGGCACCCGCTTGATGGTCACCGAGAAGCTGTAGGGCACCGACGGCGAACTGGAAATGGTGTACGAGCGCATGATCGGCTCGCCGTCGATCTCCAGCTCCAGGGTCACGAACTGCCCAGGCTTGAAGAAGAACATGATCGGCTGGTCGGCCATGAAACAGAAGGTGCGCACATCCCAGGTTTCCTGGATCACCTTGACGCAACGGACGATGTGGCGGCCGTTGGCCCAGGTCTGGGTGCTGACCGGATTGAGGAAGTTGGACATGCTCGTCTCCACGGCCGACTGCGGCCTGATGCCTGCGATTCTGCTCAAGCTGCGCAGCGGACACATACCTATCCGCGACATCGACGTGCTTATCGCGACCAGCCCCCTGCCACAAGGGCTGGCGCGTCGGAAACGGATCTTTTCATGTCGCCCATGGATATGGTTCGCGGCGCCTTCGAACGCACACTCCATCGCAAATGATCCTGCTGTAATCAGCCTTGCGTCGCCATAACAACGATTAGCCACTTTCACCGGTCACACGCACCGGCCATGAGGACCAACACGATGGACGTCACCGCAACTTTGAGTCTGGGCGATCCACTGGAACCTGCGCGCAAGGCGACAGCCGAGATGCTGCAGAGCCGCGAGCGCACCTTCTCGCTGCCACAGCCGTTCTACACCGACGAGCGCCTGTTCCAGATCGACATGGAAGAGATCTTCCAGAAGGAATGGCTGATTGCCGGGATGACCTGTGAGATCCCGGCCAAGGGCAACTTCCTCACCCTGCAGATCGGCAAGAACCCGATCCTGGTGGTGCGCGGCGCCGAGGGCCAGGTGCATGCCTTCCATAACGTCTGCCGCCACCGCGGCTCACGCCTGTGCACCAGCGACAAGGGCAAGGTGGCCAAGCTGGTCTGCCATTACCACCAGTGGACCTACGAGCTCGACGGCCGCCTGCTGTTCGCCGGTACCGAAATGGGCGCCGACTTCGACATGAAGCAATACGGCCTCAAGCCGGTGAACGTGAAGACCGCCGGTGGCTACATCTTCGTCAGCCTGGCGGAGAATCCTCCAGCGATCGATGACTTCCTCGCCACCCTGGCTCACTACATGGAGCCCTACGACATGGAGAACACCAAGGTGGCGGTACAGACCACCTTGATGGAAAAGGCCAACTGGAAGCTGGTGCTGGAAAACAATCGCGAGTGCTACCACTGCAGCGGTTCGCACCCGGAGCTGTTGAAAACCCTGCTGGAGTGGGACGACGTTACCGACCCACGGGCCGACCAGGCGTTCAAGGACCACGTCGCCGCCTCCGCTGCGGCCTGGGATGCCGAGAAGATTCCGTACGCCCACGCCAGCTTCGGCCTGCGTAACCGTATCGTGCGCATGCCGCTGCTCAAGGGCACGGTGTCCATGACCCTGGACGGCAAGCAGGGCTGCCAGAAGCTCATGGGCCGGATCAAGAACCCAGACCTGGGCTCGATGCGCATCCTGCACCTGCCGCACTCGTGGAACCACTGCATGGGCGATCACATGATCGTCTTCACCGTGTGGCCGATCAGCGCCCAGGAAACCATGGTCACCACCAAGTGGCTGGTGCACAAGGATGCGGTCGAAGGCGTGGACTACGACCCAGAGCGCATGCGCCAGGTGTGGGACGCCACCAACGACCAGGACCGTCGCCTGGCCGAAGAGAACCAGCGCGGCATCAACTCCACGGCTTACCAGCCTGGGCCTTACTCCAAGACCTATGAGTTCGGCGTGGTGAACTTCGTCGACTGGTACAGCGATCGCATGCTGAACAACCTGGGTGCGGCGCCTGCGCCTTACCTCAAGGGTGTGGCTGCGCAATAGTAGTGATCCCATCGCGGGGCAAGCCCGCTCCTACAGTCTTGTAGGAGCGGGCTTGCCCCGCGATGAGGCCAGCACTGCCTGTACAAATTCTGACCACCCCCCGCAATCCCCCGCCCCTCCTGGCCCGCGCCACACAGCAAACACTTTATCCACAGGACAACCCACAGCGAATGTGGGCAAGTCATTGATATTCCCCCTAAAATATTTTGATCATTATTTGATCAATCGGCTTGAGGCCACGTATCCCGCGGCCTACAGCCGAGCGCGAACACCTTATCAACAAAGACGCCAACAGACTCTGTGTGCAAAACTCAGGGAAGTGGAAAAGTGCTGTGGATAATGCCCTGAGCGCCAGGAGTGGCGGGGATAGACAGCTGTAAACCCGGCATTTGACTATTATTTGATCAATTGGCTGCAGCCCTTGTGAATCAGGGCGTACAGCCATGGGCAAACATATTATCCACAGAGCGGCCAACAGCCATTGTGGGCAATATCAATCAGGTCGGGGGAAGAATAACCAGGAAAATCCGCAACTTAGGCTGATCATTTTTTGACCATAACGCCAGAGGGCACGCCATGCGTGCCCTCCAGCCATACACAAACACTTTATCCACAGATCGGCCAACAGAGATTGTGGGCAATCCCTCAGCGCAGCACGCCCTCTTCCACCAGCAACTTGAGGATGGCTTCGGCACCGGCCTGCGGGCTGACGTCCTTGAGCACTTGCCCACCGCCGCCACTGGCCTTGGCGGTGGCGGCTTTCATGCGGTCGGCGCCGCTCTTGGCCTTGATCACCTTGAGGCGCTTGGGCCGTGGTTTGGCCGGCTGCAGTTCGGCGCTTGTGAATAACCCGTCTTCGACGATTTCCACCTTGCGCGCCGCCAGCACGCCCCGCCGCGCCGGGCCAAAAGCGCTCTGGCGCGGCTTGGGCGCGGCGTTATCCACAGTGGCCAGCAACGGCAGGCGCACCTTGAGCCGACGCCGCTGGCCCCGTGGCAGGGCCTGCAGCACCTGGGCGACGCCGTTGCCAATGGATTCCACCTCGGCAAGGCCCACTACCAGCGGCCAACCCAGGCGCTCGGCCAGGAGGAAAGGCAGCATGCCGGAGCCTTCGCCGGTTTCCGCCTGGCTGCCGGTCAGCACCAACTGTGCACCGGCATCGCGCAAGTAGTCGCCGAGTACACCCAGGGCATCGGCGCCCCGTGGCTGTTCAAGCACGTCGATGCTGTCCAGGCCCATGCCCAGGTAGGCGCGCAGGGCCGGCTCCTGGGGGTCGCCGGCATGCAGCACCTGCAAGTTATCCCCAGCCAGCTGCAGGCCCAGCTCCACCGCGCGGGCGTCCTGTTCGGCACGCCGGGTGCGCCCGGAGCTGGGGTGGGCACCGATCGAAACCAGACTGATGACCTTGGTGTTCATAGTTGTTCCCTGCCCTTAAGCCGCGTCGCGCTTGGCGTCGTTGCGATAGTTTTCCACAGCCTCGATCAGCGCCTGCAGGATCGCCGCGCTGTCGCCGATGACCGACAGGTCGGCACGTTTGATCATGTCGCAGCCAGGGTCCATGTTGATCGCCACCACCTTGTCGCAGGCACCGATGCCCTGCAGGTGCTGGATCGCCCCGGAGATACCCACAGCCACGTAGACCCGCGCCGTGACCCAGGTACCGGTGGCACCGACCTGGCGGTTGCGTGGCATGAAGCCGTCGTCCACCGCCACCCGCGAAGCCCCTTCGGTAGCGCCCAGGGCCACGGTGGCGCGGTGGAACAAATCCCAGTCCTTGACCCCGTTGCCGCCCGAGACGATGAACTCGGCTTCGGCCATGGCAATGGACGCCGGGTCCACGGCCACCGGGCCAAGGTCTTCGATGCGCGGCAAGCTGCGTGCCACGCTTGTGGATAACTGCTCGGGCAAGGCTTCGTGACGGGTCTCGCTGACCGGTTCGGCACATTCGGCAGCGGCCAGGATCAGGCGCGGCAGACCGCGAATCAGGTCCTGCTGGCCAGCACCGGCACGGCCGCTGCACTGCCCGTCCTTGACCTGCCAGACTCGCGTAGCCGGGCGCTCATTGATCGCCGCGGCAAAGCGCCGGCCCAGCTCGCCACCACCGGTGCGACTGTCGGGCAGCAGCCAGTGACGGGGACTGAACTGGTTATCCACAGCGCGCAGGCCCTGCACCAGTTGCTCCGGTGCATAACCGTCGAATTCGTCGCCCTCGATGACCAACAAGCGATCGACGCCGGCTGTGGAAAAGTTGCTTTCCTTGTGTTCGCCGAACACTACCGCCAGCACCGCACCATCGCTGCCGGCCAGGCTGTGGGCAAGTCCCAGCAGGTCGCGATCGTGGCTGCCCAGGCGGCCACCGACCATATCCGGGACCACGGCGATGTAGAACGCCGGCGTCGGCACCTGGTGCAGCGGCAACTGCACGGCAACGGCAGCTGTACGCTTGTTGCTGGTGCCCTGCTGGGCGCCGCTGCGGTCGATGCGCTTGATACCGTTGGGGCCGATGAAGCCGACCCCGTGCGGGTTCTTGCGGATGATGCCGTTGGGGCCCATCCAGCTGTGCTGCTGGCCCTGCTGCATGGCCGCGTGCAAGGGGTGCAGGCGGTTGCGGGCGATCCACTCGGCGCGCGGATCACGGCGAATAATGTCGCTCATCAGTGCACCTCCGCAGGTTTACGCTTTGCTGGCGTCGACTTGTTCGCCGGCGCTTGTTCTTCGAGCAGGGCATCGGCCACCAGCTCGGCCAGGTCCTTGATCAGCGGCCGGGGCTCGACCACCCCTTCGAGCATCGCCGTGCACTGTGGACAACCCACGGCCACCAGCTCGGCAGCGGTCTCGCGGATATCGTCCATGCGCATGTCGGGAATCCGCTGCTTGCCCGGGATATCGGTGATCGGCGCACCGCCGCCACCGCCGCAGCAGCGCGAACGGAAGCCCGAACGCTGCATCTCCTTGATCTCGATGCCCAGGGCGCGCAGCACATCGCGCGGCGCTTCGTACTCACCGTTGTAGCGGCCCAGGTAGCACGGATCGTGATAGGTCACGCTGCCGCCCTTGTGCTGGCCGAGGTTGAGCCTGCCGGCACCGATCAGTTCGGCAATGTAGGTGCTGTGGTGCTGCACCAGGTAGTCGCCGCCGAAGGCGCCGTATTCGTTCTTGAGCACATGGAAGCTGTGCGGATCGCAGGTGACGATACGCTTGAAGCTGTACTTGGCCATGGTCTGGATATTGCGCCGGGCCAGTTGCTGGAAGGTCGCCTCGTCACCCAGGCGTCGGGCCACGTCGCCGCTGTCGCGCTCTTCCAGGCCGAGCACGGCGAAGTCCACTTGTGCGGCCTTGAGCACTTTGACGAAGGCGCGCAGGGTACGCTGGTTGCGCATGTCGAAGGCGCCGTCGCCGACCCAGAACAGCACTTCGGCGGTCTTGGTGTCGCCAAGCACGTTCAGGTTCAGGTCCGCCGCCCAGTTCATCCGTCCGCCCGGGGCGAAACCGCCGGGGTTGTCGGTGGCGATCAGGTTGTCCAGGACTTCGGCGCCCTTGTTCGGCGTCGCGCCTTTTTCCAGGGTCAGGTGACGGCGCATGTCGACGATGGCATCGACGTGCTCGATCATCATCGGGCACTCCTCCACGCAGGCGCGGCAGGTGGTGCACGACCACAGGGTTTCGGCATCGACCAGGCCGTTGACGATCGGCTGATGCGGGTTGCCGCCGTGTTCACCGACTGGTTTGCCCGGATACGGGCTGCCGGCGAACTTGGCATCGGTGCCGCCGGCGAGGCCCACGACCATGTCCTGGATGAGCTTTTTCGGGTTCAGCGGTTGCCCGGCGGCAAAGGCCGGGCAGGCGGCTTCGCATTTGCCGCACTGCACGCAGGCGTCGAAGCCGAGCAACTGGTTCCAGGTGAAATCCTTGGGCTTTTCCACCCCCAGCAGCGCCTCGGGATCTTCCAGATCCAGGGGTTTGAGGCCGGTGGAGCGACCGCCGCCAAAGCGTTCGGCACGGCGGTGCCAGGCCAGGTGCAAGGCACCGGCGAAGGCGTGCTTCATCGGCCCGCCCCAGGTCATGCCGAAGAACAGCTCGGACACACCCCAGAGCACGCCAACCCCGAGCAAGGCGACCAGCAGCCAGCCACCGAAGCCTTCCGGCAGGATGCCGGCGACCGGCAAGGTGGCGATGAAGAAACTCGCGGCGAACACCAGCAGGCTTTTCGGCAGGCGCATCCACGGGCCTTTGGACAGGCGCGAGGGCGGGTTGAGCCGGCGCTTGTAGACGAACAGGGCACCGCTGAACATCAGCACCGTGGCGAACAGCAAGGCATAGCCCAGGATCTGGTTATGCAGGCCGAAACCATGCACCAGGATCGCCAGTACTGCGGCCAGGACGAAACCGCCCGCCGTGGCGACGTGGGTGTTGGCCATGTATTTGTCACGGGCGACCACATGGTGCAGGTCGACCATGTAGCGCCGCGGCATGGCCAGCAGGCCGCCGAGCAGGTCGACCTTGGACGGCCGACCCTGGCGCCACATCCGCACGCGCCGCAAGGCGCCGAGGACCGCCAGGCCCAGGGCGGCGAACAGCAGGATGGGTAGAAGGGTGTTCAACATGGGAAGCTCCCACAGCAATCGCGCTTTGGAAATGACACTGTGGGAGCGGGTTTACCCCGCGATAGCCATGTAGCTGACACACCGCTATCGCGGGGCAAGCCCGCTCCCACAGGGGCCGATCAGAAGTCCTTGCACAGGCGCAGGGCGTCGTAGATCGCCGCATGGGTATTGCGCTGTGCCACGCAGTCGCCGATGCGATACAACAGATAGCCTTCGCCCGGCTGGCTGAGGATCGGCTGCGGCTGGATCGCGAACAGTGCCTCGATGTCGATCTGGCCCTTGTTGCGCGAACCGTCCTTGAGCCCGTAGTAGAGCGCTTCGTCCGGCCGCACACCGTTCTCGATCACCACCTGGTCGACCACCCGCTCCTCTTTGGCGCCGGTGTATTCGTTCTCCAGCACCGCCACCAGCTTGTCGCCCTCGCGGTAGACCTTTTCCAGCGCCAGGTCGCCGGTCATGATCACTTCCTTGGGGTACATGCTGCGGTAGTAGGTCGGGAACGACGTACCACCGATGGCCACGCCCGGCTTGATGTCGTCGGTGACGATCTCCACCTGGCTGCCCTTGTCGGCGATATAGTCGGCCACCGACATGCCGGTGAACTCGCAAATGGTGTCGTAGACCAGCACGTTCTTGCCTGGCGCGACCTTGCCGTCGAGCACATCCCAGCTGCTGACCACCAGGCCCTCGGCGGCGCCCCAGTGTTCGTTCTGTTCCAGGAACGGATGACCGCCCACGGCCAGCACGATCACATCCGGGCGCAGGTCCTTGATGGTGTCGATATCCGCGGCGGTACCCAGGCGCAGGTCCACCTTCAGGCGCGCCAGCTCCAGCTGGTACCAGCGGGTGATACCGGCAATCTGGTCGCGTTGCGGTGCCTTGGCGGCGATGCTGATCTGCCCGCCGATGGCGTCCTTCTTCTCGAACAGGGTGACGTCATGGCCACGCTCGGCCGAGACCCGGGCCGCTTCCATCCCGGCAGGGCCTGCGCCAACCACCACCACCTTGCGCTTGGGCCCGGTGGACTTCTCGATGATGTGCGGCACGCCCATATATTCACGGGAGGTCGCGGCGTTCTGGATGCACAGCACATCCAGGCCCTGGTACTGGCGGTCGATGCAGTAGTTGGCACCGACGCACTGCTTGATCTGGTCGACCTGGCCCATCTTGATCTTGGCGATCAGGTGCGGGTCGGCGATGTGCGCACGGGTCATGCCGACCATGTCCACGTAGCCGCCTTCGAGGATACGCGTGGCCTGGTTCGGGTCCTTGATGTTCTGCGCGTGCAGCACCGGCACCTTGACCACTTCCTTGATCCCGGCGGCCAGGTGCAGGAACGGCTCCGGCGGGTAGCTCATGTTCGGGATGACGTTGGCCAGGGTGTTGTGGGTGTCGCAACCCGAGCCGATCACGCCGAAGAAATCGACCATACCGGTGGCGTCGTAATACTTGGCGATTTCCTTCATGTCCTCGTGGCTGAGGCCATCGGGGTGGAATTCGTCGCCGCAGATGCGCATGCCCACGCAGAAGTCCGGACCGACCTCGGCGCGCACGGCCTTGAGCACTTCCAGGCCGAACTTCATGCGGCCCTCGAAGGTGCCGCCCCACTCATCGGTACGCTTGTTGACCCGCGGACTCCAGAACTGGTCGATCATGTGCTGGTGCACCGCCGACAGCTCGACGCCGTCCAGGCCGCCTTCCTTGGCCCGGCGCGCCGCTTGCGCGTAGTTGCCGATCACCCGCCAGATCTCCTCCGGCTCGATGGTCTTGCAGGTGGCGCGGTGCACGGGTTCGCGGATGCCCGACGGCGACATCAGGGTCGGCCAGTTGAAGCCGTCCCAGCGCGAGCGCCGGCCCATGTGGGTAATCTGGATCATGATCTTGGCGCCATGCTTGTGCATGGCGTCGGCCAGGTTCTGGAAGTGCGGGATGATGCGGTCGGTGGACAGGTTCACCGACGCCCACCATTGCTGCGGGCTGTCGATGGCCACCACCGAAGAGCCGCCGCAGATGGCCAGGCCGATGCCGCCCTTGGCTTTCTCTTCGTAGTATTTGACGTAGCGCTCGGTGGTCATGCCGCCGTCGGTGGCGTAGACCTCGGCGTGGGCAGTGCTGATGACCCGGTTACGGATGGTCAGTTTGCCGATCTGGATCGGCTGGAACATTGCTTCGAAAGCCATGGCGAGATCCTCGACTTACAGCGGCTTGACGATGAACAGGCCGTCGTCGTGGCCTTCTTCCGAACCGCCGTAGACCTGCTCGGCGACCGTACGGATGGAGCTGCCGCGGGCAGCCAGGATCTGGTCCATGGCGCCGGCGAACCAGCCGGTGAACATGTAGTCGACCTTGCGCCCGACCTTGCCGTACACGTAGACGAAGGCCGAATGCTCGAGCTTGACGCTGGCGGTGCCAGCTTCCAGGTCGATGTCCTGGATCTTGAACAGGCCCCAGCCGCGCTGCGACAGGCGCTTCATGTAGTGTTCGAACACCGCCACGCCTTCCAGGCCATGGCACTCGGCCTCTTTCTCGCACCAGTGCCAGGCGGATTTGTAGCCGGCCTTGTAGAGGATCTCGGCGTAGGCGTCGGCGCCCAGCACTTCCTCGATGCCCATGTGGTTGTTGACGAAGAAATGCCGTGGCACATAGAGCATCGGCAGGGCGTCGCTGGTCCAGACACCGGTTTCGCTGTCGACTTCGATAGGCAATTGCGGGGCGATCTTGGCCATGGAAACTCAACTCCAGAAGAATTTTGATTGATGGCCCCGGCGTACTGGCCGGGGCGGACAGACTTGGAGTAAGGCTTACTCGCCCCACACGTCCTTGAGTACGTTCACCCAGTTCTCGCCCATGATCTTGCGCACCACGCGCTCGGAATGGCCGCGGTTGAGCAGGGTCTCGGTGAGGTTGGGGAATTCGCCGACAGTGCGGATCCCCAGCGGGTTGATGATCTTGCCGAAGTTGGTCAGACGCCGGGCGTAGCCCTTGTCGTGGGTCAGGTACTCGAAGAAGTCCTGGCCATGGCCCTGGGTGAAGTCGGTGCCGATGCCGATGGCGTCTTCGCCAACGATGTTCATGGTGTATTCGATGGCTTCGGCGTAGTCGTCGATGGTCGAGTCGATGCCCTTGGCCAGGAACGGCGCGAACATGGTCACGCCGACGAAACCGCCATGGTCGGCAATGAACTTGAGCTCTTCATCGGACTTGTTGCGTGGGTGTTCCTTGAGCCCGGACGGCAGGCAGTGGGAGTAGCACACCGGCTTTTTCGATTCGAGGATGACTTCTTCGGAGGTTTTCGAGCCGACGTGGGACAGGTCGCACATGACGCCGACGCGGTTCATTTCCGCGACGATTTCCCGGCCGAAGCCCGACAGGCCGCCATCACGCTCGTAGCAGCCGGTGCCGACCAGGTTCTGGGTGTTGTAGCACATCTGCACGATGCCCACGCCCAGCTGCTTGAACACCTCGACGTAGCCGATCTGGTCTTCATAGGCGTGGGCGTTCTGGAAGCCGAAGAGGATGCCGGTCTTGCCCAGCTCCTTGGCCTTGCGGATGTCGGCGGTGGTGCGCACCGGCATCACCAGGTCGCTGTTCTCGCGGATCAGCTTCTGGCTGGCGGCGATATTGTTGACCGTGGCCTGAAAGCCCTCCCAGACCGACACCGTGCAGTTGGCGGCGGTCAGGCCACCCTTGCGCATGTCCTCGAACAGCTCGCGGTTCCATTTGGCAATGATCAGCCCGTCGATAACGATGCTGTCGGCGTGTAATTCGGCTGGGCTCATCAGGCTGTCCCCTTTATTGGCAAGTCCTGCGCCGAATCGTGTGCCGGCGCTTTGGGACCAGCATATGCCTCGGGGCCAGGTCGCTAAGATGCAAAAACGACAGGGGAATTGCCGAAAGCGTCAAACCACGACAAAGGCGCAGCAAGGCCCAAGATGAACAATCGTGGCGAGACCGTCGCCACACTGTTCTTTACCAGGGCGCTGAGCGAGAATCGGTGCCCATGTTCCCCTCGGAGGATGACCGAATGAGATCGATGGTATGGCTGGTCCTGGCTACCCTGGCCTTGGGTGCCCACGCCAGTGAAGAAGACAGTACGCCGTGCGACAACGTCGAGACCGACCAGCAGAACTACGACTGCGCACTGTTCAGCCGCACCACCGCCGAGCGTGAACTCGACGCCGCGTTCGCCGACCTGCTGGAGCGGATCAAGGAGCAGTATGCCGGCCAGGAGGCGAAGATCAGCGACCTGAGCAAGCGCCTGAACAGCGCCGAAACCCTGTGGAAACAGGTGCGCGACGCCGACTGCAAGGTTGAAACCTTCGACCTGACGCCTGGCAAGCCCTTCGACGCGGCCCTGAACACTTGCCTGGCCCAACGTAGCGATGATCGCTCCGAATACTTGCAGACCCTGGGCCTGCAAAGCTCCGATTGAGAACAGCATGAAAATCTGCGGAATTGAAATCAAGGGCAGCGAAGCGCTGCTGGCGGTCGCCACGCTGGACGGCGCAAGCCCGACGCACGTGGCCCTGGCCACCAAGAAAATCGGCCTGGAGGACGACGAACTGGCGGATAACGTCAAAGCCTTCGCCAGCCAGGCACGGCAATTTGTCGCTGAACACGGCATCAGCCACCTGGCGATCAAGAAGCGCAGCAAGAAGGGCGACTTCGCCGGCGGCCCGACCACCTTCAAGATCGAAGGCATCCTGCAGTTGCTGGACAATTGCACGGTGGAGCTGGTCTCGCCGCAGACCGTCAGCGCCCAGGCCAAGAAGCACGACATCGAACTGCCGGCGTCCCTGAACAAGTACCAGCACGAAGCCTACAAGAGCGCCTGCGCCCTGCTGCTCAAGCGCCGCTGAGGCTGGCAGCGCGGGCCTTGCGGTCTTCGCGCGGGCAGCGCTCGAAGCGGCTGCGGTAACAGCGGGTGAAGTAGGAGGCCGATTCGAAGCCACAGGCAATGCTCACCTCCAGCACGCTCATGTCGGTCTGGCGCAACAACTGGCGCGCCTTGTCCAGGCGCAGGCGCAGGTAGAAGCCGCTGGGCGTGTCCTGCAGGTACAGGCGAAACAGGCGCTCCAGCTGGCGCCGGGTGACCTGCACCTGCTCGGCCAGCACCAGGGTGTTCAGCGGTTGCTCGGTGTTGCGCTCCATCTCGCCGATCACCTGCACCAGCTTCTTGTTGCTGATGCCATAGCGTGAGGCAATCTGCATGCGCTGGTGGTCCTGGCGCGGGCGGATGCGCCCCAGTACGAACTGTTCGGACACCTGGATCGCCAACTGCGGGCCATGGGCCTGGGCGATCAGGTCGAGCATCAGATCGATCGAGGCGGTGCCACCGGCCGAGGTGATGCGCCGCCGGTCCACTTCGAACAGCTCCTGGGTCGCCTGAAGCTGCGGGTAGGACTCCTTGAACGCCTCCAGTGCCTCCCAGTGCAGCGTCACCCGGTGCCCGTCGAGCAACCCCGCCTCGGCCAGCACCACAGTACCGGTGTCGATCCCACCCAGCACCACGCCTTCATGATCGAGCTTGCGCAGCCAGTGCTGCAGCGCCGGGCCGTAGCTGCCCAGCGGCTCGAAACCGGCCACCACCAGCAGAGTCGCGCCCTTGGCCAGGGGCTGCAGGGCGCCGTCGGCGTTGACCGACATGCCATTGCTGGCCTGCACCGCCCCACCCTCTATGCTCAGCACCTGCCAGCGATACAGCCCGGCGCGAAAGCGGTTGGCCACCCGCAGCGGTTCGACCGCCGAGATGAAGCCGATGGCAGAAAAACCGGGAAGCAGCAGAAAGTAGAAATCCTGGGGCATAGCGAACGACTCGACGGCCACGGATCTGCGGTTAATACCCTGCAGGTCGCCACTGTGCAAGTGCTGGTCGCCAGGGTGCGAATTTTGTCCCGGACGTCGGCGTAGTTTGATCGGGACGGCACGCAGAGGCCGCCCCTTATAACAATTAGAACTGCCGTTGGAGGAGCCACCATGAACAGATTGATCAGTCGTAGCCTGCTCACGCTCGTCGGTACCGCAATCCTCAGCACCAACGTAATGGCCACGGAACCGGCCGCCTGCAAGAACGTTCGCCTTGGCGTGGTCAACTGGACCGATGTGATGGCCACCAGTGCAATGACCCAGGTCCTGCTCGACGGCCTGGGCTACAAGACCAAGCAGACCAGTGCTTCGCAACAGATCATCTTCGCCGGCATCCGCGACCAGCGCCTGGACCTGTTCCTGGGCTACTGGAACCCGATCATGACCCAGACCATCACCCCCTTCATCGACGCCAAACAGGTCAAGGTCCTCGACCAGCCGAGCCTGGACGATGCCCGCGCGACCCTCGCCGTGCCCAAGTACCTGGCCGACAAGGGCCTGAAGACCTTTGCCGACATCGCCAGGTTCGAGAAGGAACTGGGCGGCAAGATCTACGGCATCGAACCCGGCTCCGGCGCCAACACCCAGATCAAGGCAATGATCAGCAAGAACCAGTTTGGCCTGGGCAAGTTCCAGCTGGTCGAGTCCAGCGAAGCCGGCATGCTCGCCGCCGTCGACCGCGCCGTGCGGCGCAAGGAGGCGGTGGTGTTCTTCGGCTGGGCGCCGCACCCGATGAACGTCAACATCGACATGGCCTACTTGAGCGGCAGCGAAGGCGCCCTGGGACCGAACGAAGGCCGTGCCACGGTGTGGACCGTCACCGCCCCGGACTACGCCGAGCGCTGCCCGAACGTGAACAGGCTGCTGACCAACCTGAGCTTCAGCGCCGAGGACGAGAGCCGCATGATGCAGCCGCTGCTCGAGCACAAGGATGCCCTGGAGTCTGCCCGCCAGTGGCTCAGGGACCATCCCGAAGATCAGAAGCGCTGGCTTGAGGGGGTGACCACCCTCGATGGCAAGCCGGCCGCCGACAACCTCCAGCTTACCGCCAACTGACAGTCCCTATCGCGGGGGCAGCCCCCGCCCACAGGGCCCCCGGTAGGAGCGGGCTTGCCCCCCCCAGGCCCCCCCACCCCGGAAAGAAACCCCGCAAGAAACACGACCGCAACAAAACCAGCGCCCTGACCGGCGCCGGCGACACCGCCAGCAAGAGCCACCTGGTCCCGGTCACCCCGAAACAGATCGCCGAAGCCGCCGTAGAGGCCGCCAAGGCCGGCGCCACGGTGGTCCACTGCCATGTCCGCGACCCCCAGACCGGGCGCTTCAGCCGCGATGTCGCGCTGTACCGCGAAGTCATGGAGCGCATCCGCGAGTCGGATGTGGACATCATCGTCAACCTCACCGCCGGCATGGGCGGCGACCTGGAGATCGGCCCGGGCGAGACGCCGCTGGAGTTCGGCGCCGGCACCGACCTGATCGGCCCGCTGGAGCGCCTGGCCCACGTCGAGGCGCTGCTGCCGGAGATCTGCACCCTGGACTGCGGCACCCTCAACTTCGGCGACGGCAACAGCATCTATGTCTCGACCCCGGCCCAACTGCGCGCCGGCGCCAAACGCATCACCGAACTGGGGGTCAAGGCCGAGCTGGAAATCTTCGACACCGGCCACCTGTGGTTCGCCAAGCAAATGATCAAGGAAGGCCTGCTCGACGATCCGCTGTTCCAGCTGTGCCTGGGCATCCCCTGGGGCGCTCCGGCCGACACCACCACCATGAAAGCCATGGTCGACAACCTGCCCGCCGGCGTGACCTGGGCCGGCTTCGGCATCGGTCGCATGCAGATGCCGATGGCCGCGCAGGCGGTACTGCTCGGTGGCAACGTGCGGGTCGGCCTGGAAGACAACCTGTACCTGGACAAGGGCGTGCTGGCCAGCAATGGCCAACTGGTGGAACGCGCCACGGAAATCCTCAGCCGCCTCGGCGCACGGGTACTCACCCCGGCCGAAGGTCGCGCCAAAATGAACCTGACCCGTCGCTGATTGCAGGAGAGCACGATGAGCTTTATTACCGAGATCAAGACCTTTGCAGCCCTGGGCAGCGGCGTGATCGGCAGCGGCTGGGTGGCCCGCGCCCTGGCCCACGGCCTGGACGTGGTGGCCTGGGACCCGGCGCCGGGCGCCGAGGCGGCGCTGCGCAAACGCATCGCCAATGCCTGGCCGGCCCTGGAAAAGCAGGGCCTGGCACCCGGCGCGTCCCAGGACCGCCTGCGCTTTGTCGCCACCATCGAGGAATGCGTGCGCGATGCCGACTTCATCCAGGAAAGCGCCCCGGAGCGCCTTGAGCTGAAACTCGACCTGCACAGCAAGATCAGCGCCGCGGCCAAGCCCGATGCGCTGATCGGCTCCAGCACCTCGGGCCTGTTGCCCAGCGAATTCTACGAGTCGGCGACCCACCCGGAGCGCTGCGTGGTCGGCCACCCGTTCAACCCGGTGTACCTGCTGCCACTGGTGGAAATCGTCGGCAGCAACAAGACCGCCCCGGAGGCGATTGAAGCGGCGAAAACCGTCTACACCAAGCTCGGCATGCGGCCCCTGCATGTACGCAAGGAAGTCCCGGGCTTTATCGCCGACCGCCTGCTCGAAGCGCTGTGGCGCGAGGCCCTGCACCTGGTCAACGATGGCGTTGCGACGACCGGTGAAATCGACGATGCCATCCGCTTTGGCGCAGGCCTGCGCTGGTCGTTCATGGGCACCTTCCTGACCTACACCCTGGCCGGAGGCGACGCCGGCATGCGTCACTTCATGGCCCAGTTCGGCCCGGCGCTGCAACTGCCCTGGACCTACCTGCCGGCACCGGAACTCACCGACGGCCTGATCGACGCCGTGGTCGAAGGCACCGGCGAACAACTGGGGGAACGCAGCATCAGCTCGCTGGAGCGCTATCGTGATGATTGCCTGCTGGCCGTACTGGATGCGGTGAAAACCACCAAGGCCAGGCATGGTATGAACTTCAGCGACTGACCGGAGCTTATGATGCCCGCACTGATCACCTATCGAACCCCCGTCCAGGCGGACTGGGTCGACTACAACGGGCATCTGCGCGATGCCTTCTACCTGCTGATCTTCAGCTATGCCACCGATGCCTTCATGGACCGCATCGGCCTGGACAGCGACAACCGCAGCGCCAGCGGCCACTCGTTGTTCACCCTGGAGTGCCACCTGAACTACCTGCATGAGGTGAAGCTTGAGACTGAGGTCTGGGTGCAGACCCAGGTGATCGGCTTCGATCGCAAGCGCCTGCACCTGTACCACAGCCTGCATCGCCAGGGCTTTGACGAAGCCCTGGCGGCCAGCGAGCAGATGCTCTTGCATGTGGACCTGGCCGGCCCCCGGTCGGCGCCCTTTGCGGTCGATGTCGTCGAGCGGCTGCAGGGGGTTGTGGCTGAGCAGGCTGACCTTGCACCGGCCGAGTTTGTCGGCCGGGTGATCGGGTTACCAGGCTAGGGCCTTATCGCGGGGCAAGCCCGCTCCCACCGTAGGAGCGGGCTTGTCCCGCGATTGCTACACCCCCGATCACCAAACAAAAAATGGCCCCGGAGCCGTGACGCAACCGGGGCCAAGAGCGAGCATTCACATGCGCTGTGCGGAGGGTGACCAAACCTTCCTGTGACTGTGCATGGCCTCAGTGTGCCGCCTCTGCCCCGCCCCGATTTGCCCGAAAACGACCTGTTCATAGGTAATGCAGCCATTGCGACATTCTGTCCTTGCCGCAGTGCCCGGGCGCCCACAGAATCGATGGCGATCACACCTGCTAACAAGGACAACCACCATGATGCATGCGGATTTGATTGATCAGGACGACCTGCTGGGCCAATTGCGCGCCCTGGGTTTCGAGATGCCGGCCGATGCCAGCGCCGAACAGGCCTGTGAATACGCGGTGCGCGGCCTGAGCGAACCGCGGGCCAAGGCCCTTAAGGGTATGGTCGAGCAGATGTACACCGGCAACGCGACCATCCTGCCGGCCGTGCGCCAGGCGATCGAGAAGCAGCTGTTGCCGGCGTTGGCGCAGTTCAACAGTAATCGCGGGTGACCCCATCGCAGGCTTCGCCAGCTCCCACAGTTTGATCTGTACCCCAAAAGTTGGATCAGCTCAGTTCTTTCAGCTCCCACAGCGGTTATCTGTGGGAGCTGGCGAAGCCTGCGATAAGGCCCAAAGGGCCTTCGGCTACAGCCTCACACTGGCAAAGGTCGACTCATTGCGCGCCTGGCTCAGCGCCGACATCGGCCCGGCCAGCGGCGACAGCACCAGCGCCTGCGGAATCGGCATCATTGCCACCTGTTGTGCGGTGTTGGAACCGACGCGCTCGTCACGCGGTGGAATACCGAAGTACTCCCGGTAGCACTTGGAGAAGTGCGGCGTAGAGACAAAGCCGCACACCGAAGCCACTTCGATGATCGACATCGGCGTCTGCTTGAGCAGTTGCCGGGCACGGATCAGGCGCAGTTTCAGGTAGTAGCGCGACGGCGAGCAGTGCAGGTATTTCTGGAACAGGCGTTCGAGCTGGCGACGCGACACCGAGACATACACGGCCAGTTCGTCCAGGTCGATCGGCTCTTCCAGGTTGGCCTCCATCAGCGCGACGATTTCCTGCAGTTTCGGCTGGTTGGTGCCGAGCATGTGCTTGAGCGGCACGCGCTGGTGATCTTGCTCGTTACGGATGCGCTCGTAGACGAACATTTCGGAGATCGCTGCCGACAGTTCACGGCCGTGATCGCGGCTGATCAGGTGCAGCATCATGTCCAGCGGCGCAGTGCCACCGGAGCTGGTGAAGCGGTTGCGGTCAAGGGTGAACAGGCGGGTGCTCATGCTCACCCGCGGGAAGGCTTCCTGCATCGCCGCCAGGCATTCCCAGTGCACGCTGCAATCGAAACCGTCGAGCAGGCCGGCGCAGGCCAGCGCCCAACTGCCGGTGCACACTGCACCCAGGCGGCGCGACTGGCGGGCCTGGCTCTGCAGCCAGGTGACATGCTCGCGGGTGACCGTGCGCTGGATACCGACACCGCCGCAGACAATCACGGTGTCCATGGGCGGCGCCTTGTGCATGGCCGCATCGGGGGTGATCTGCAAGCCGTCGCTGGCCCACACCTGGCCGCCATCCACGCTCAAGGTGCTCCAGCGATACAGTTCACGGCCGGACAGCTGGTTGGCCATGCGCAGCGGCTCGACCGCCGACGCCAGGGAGATGAGGGTGAAGTTATCCAGCAGCAGGAAGCCGATGGATTGAGGTGCGCGGTTCTGGGTTGGGGTCCCGGAGTTGTACGACGTCATCGCGGTATCTCCTCACACAATGCAGGGTGCGCCTCAGGCAGGCACGGGCTTTTTTTGTCACGGCCCCGATTCGAATGCAGGGGCTTTGCCAAATCACAACGCAAATGCCATGCCGTAAATTGAATGACCGTCCAATAAAAACCAAAAACGACGTCGCGCAGCGTCTATATGGCCGCTGCTGCGAGGCAGATTTATAAACGCAAAGGTACGGGCTAGCGCCGCTCTGTAGGAAACGTGAGCAATTCGGTAGCACTTGTGGGAAGGATGCTCAGAAACGACATACACAGATGTCACCCAAGGCGCCAGTGGCCCGGGTAACAGCTGCTTGAACGGGATGTTTAGCTGCGCTGCGCCAAAAGGCGGCGCAGCGAGCGACTGTGGGCAAAAAAGGCGCAGGACCTACAAAGCATCAACATTCGATGGCGCTGACCGCCAGGCCACCACGCGAGGTTTCCTTGTACTTGTCGTGCATGTCGGCGCCGGTATCGCGCATGGTGCGGATCACCCGGTCGAGTGAGATGAAGTGCTCGCCGTCGCCGCGCAGGGCCATTTGCGCCGCGTTGATCGCCTTCACCGCCGCAATGGCGTTGCGTTCGATGCACGGCACCTGGACCAGCCCGCCCACCGGGTCGCAGGTCAGCCCCAGGTTGTGTTCCAGGCCGATCTCGGCGGCGTTTTCCAATTGTGCCGGCGTTGCCCCGAGCACTTCGGCAAGACCGGCAGCAGCCATGGCGCAGGCCGAACCGACCTCGCCCTGGCAACCGACCTCGGCGCCCGAGATTGACGCGTTCTTCTTGCACAGGATGCCCACTGCCGCAGCTCCCAGGAAGAAGTCGACCACGTTCGCCTCGCTGACTTCGTCACTGAAACGCATGTAGTAGTGCAGCACCGCCGGGATGATGCCGGCCGCGCCATTGGTCGGTGCCGTGACCATGCGCCCGCCGGCCGCATTCTCTTCGTTGACCGCCAGGGCGTAGAGGTTGACCCACTCCATGGCGCTCAAGGTCGAGCCGATCACATTGGGCTTGTTCAGCTCCTGCAGGCTGCGATGCAGCTTGGCCGCACGGCGCTTCACATTCAGCCCGCCCGGCAACGTGCCTTCGTATTTCAGGCCGTTCTCGACGCAGTCCTGCATGGCATGCCAGAGCTTGAGCAAGCCGGCGCGAATCTCCGCTTCGCTGCGCCAGACCTTCTCGTTTTCCAGCATCAATTGCGACACGCGCAGGTCGTTTTGCTCGCACAGTTCCAGCAGTTCCACGGCGCTGTTGAAATCGTAGGGCAACACGGTGTTGTCGGCGTCCAGCACACCGCTGGCGGCCTGGGCGGCGTCGACCACAAAGCCGCCACCGACCGAGTAATAGGTATCGCGGTGCAACTCGCCCGAAGCGCCTTCGGCGATCAGGGTCATGGCGTTGGGGTGATAAGGAAGGTTCTCGTCCAGCAGCAGCATGTCGCGCGCCCAGACGAAACCGACTTCCAGCCGGCTGTCGAGCAGCAAGGTGTCTGTTTCGCGCAATGCGGCGATGCGCGGGCCGATCTGCGACGGGTCGATCGCATCCGGCCATTCGCCCATCAGGCCCATGATCACCGCATTGTCGCTGCCATGGCCAATGCCGGTGGCCGACAACGAGCCGTACAGCCGCACTTCGACACGCCGCACCTGCTCCAGTTCGCCGCGCTCGCGCAGCCCCTGGACGAACAGCGCCGCGGCGCGCATGGGCCCGACGGTGTGGGAACTGGATGGACCGACACCGATCTTGAACAGGTCGAACACACTGATGGCCATGCCACCTACCTCCTGATAGAGCAGCCACCCGGGGCCCGAGCCAAGGGCGGTGCAACTGCTACGCTTAAAGGGCGGCAATCCGCCGATTTCGCGCATCATCAGGCTTTTGAGCAGGCTTCTGACGTCTGCAACCGACGCGTTCTTGCCCAGCAACGCCGCCAGCTGTCAGTCACATTCTTGCGCCGTTTTTTTGCGGTGCAGAGGTACCGAAACCGCGTTTACGGGACCGGATAAATCTGTAAACGACCTCCTCGACACTGGATGCGACCCTCTCTGTACTGGATACGACGCACCCTGTAGGCGTTTGATTTTCGCTGTTAGATGATCGTTATCGACTCGATTGCACGGCACCCGTCCCGCTATCGCCCGATAGCCTGGCCCGACCGCTGCAAACCAAAAAGCACGGCGGTCCCGTGGGACATCCGAGAAAACCATCAGGAGTCCATCGCATGAAAGGTTCACCCTCGCTATTGCTGACCGCGCTGCTGAGCCTGCCGGTGCTGGCACAGGCCGCAGAGCCCGAGCAGTGTCACACCGTCAACTTCTCCGATGTCGGCTGGACCGACATCACCGTGACCACCGCGGTCACCAGCGTCGTGTTGCAATCACTGGGTTACAAGACCAAGACCACCATGATTTCGGTGCCGGTGACCTACAAGTCGCTGGCCGACGGCAAGAACATGGACGTGTTCCTCGGCAACTGGATGCCGACCATGGAAAACGACATCAAGCAGTACCGCGACGCCGGCACGGTGGAAACCGTGCGGGCCAACCTGGAAAACGCCAAGTACACCCTGGCCGTGCCCCAGGCGCTGTATGACAAGGGCCTGAAGACCTTCGCCGACATTCCGAAATTCAAGAAGGAACTGGACGGCAAGATCTACGGCATCGAGCCCGGCAACGACGGCAACCGCACTATCCAGAGCATGATCGACAAGAACGCCTTTGGTCTCAAGGACGCCGGCTTCAAGGTGGTCGAATCCAGCGAGGCAGGCATGCTCTCGCAGGTTGATCGCGCCGAGCGCCGCGGCACCGACGTGGTGTTCCTGGGCTGGGAACCGCACCCGATGAACACTCGCTTCAAGATGAAGTACCTGGACGGCGGCGATGAGTTCTTCGGCCCCGAATACGGCAAGGCCACGGTACTGACCAATACCCGCAAGGGCTATGTACAGGAATGCAGCAACGTCGGGCAGCTGCTGAAAAACCTGTCCTTCACCCTCGACATGGAAAGCAGCCTGATGGGCAACGTCCTGGACGACAAGATGAAACCCGACGCCGCAGCCAAGGCCTGGCTGAAAAAGAACCCGCAGGTGCTCGACACCTGGCTGGCCGGGGTCACCACCGTTGACGGCAAGCCGGGCCTGGAGGCGGCCAAGGCCAAACTCACGCAGTAAGCACTGCCTGCGGCGGGCATGCCCGCCGCAGGTGTGACTTCAAACTTTTGCAGGTGGACGCTCGCTATCATGTTGATCGATGAAAAAATACCACTGGGCCAGTACATCGCCGGCTTCGTCGAATGGTTGACCCAACACGGCGCCAACTACTTCGACGCTTTCGCCGAAGCACTGGAATTCATGATTCATGGTGTGACCGGGGCACTGACCTGGTTCAATCCCTTCGTCCTGATCGGCCTGGTTGCGGTGATCGCGCACCTGATCCAGCGTAAATGGGCGCTGACCGCTTTCTGCGCACTGTCCTTCCTGCTGATCCTCAACCTCGGTTACTGGCAGGAGACCATGGAGACCCTGGCCCAGGTGCTGTTCGCCACCCTGGTCTGCGTGGCCATCGGCGTGCCGCTGGGCATTCTCGCCGCGCACAAACCGATGTTCTACACCGCCATGCGCCCGGTCCTCGACCTGATGCAGACGGTCCCGACCTTCGTGTACCTGATCCCGACCCTGACCCTGTTCGGCCTGGGTGTGGTACCGGGGCTGATCTCGACGGTGGTGTTCGCCATCGCCGCACCGATCCGCCTGACTTACCTGGGCATCTGCGACGTACCACAAGAGCTGCTCGATGCCGGCAAGGCCTTCGGCTGCTCCCGTCGCCAGCTGCTCTCACGCATCGAACTGCCCCATGCCATGCCGAGCATCGCCGCCGGCGTCACCCAGTGCATCATGCTGTCGCTGTCGATGGTGGTGATCGCCGCCCTGGTGGGTGCCGATGGCCTGGGCAAACCTGTGGTCAACGCACTGAACACTGCCGATATCGCCCTGGGCTTCGAAGCGGGCCTGGCGATCGTCCTGCTGGCGATCATGCTCGACCGTATCTGCAAACAACCCGACGTACCAGCAAGGGGTGAAGCATGAGCATTATTCGCTTCGAAGATGTAGACGTCATCTTCTCCAGCCGACCGCGCGAGGCCCTCAGCCTGCTCGACCAGGGCCTTTCGCGGGAGCAGATCCTGAAGAAAACCGGGTTGGTGGTGGGCGTGGAAAAGGCCAACCTGGATATCAAAAAAGGCGAGATCTGCGTACTGATGGGCCTGTCCGGCTCGGGCAAGTCCAGCCTGCTGCGCTGCATCAACGGCCTCAACACCGTCAGCCGCGGCAAGCTGTTCGTCGAGCATGAAGGCTCGCACATCGACATCGCCCACTGCACCCCGGCGGAGCTGAAGATGATGCGCACCAAGCGCATCGCCATGGTGTTCCAGAAGTTCGCCCTGATGCCTTGGCTCACGGTGCGCGAGAACATCAGCTTCGGCCTGGAAATGCAGGGCCGCCCCGAAAAGGAACGGCGCAAGCTGGTCGATGAAAAGCTCGAACTGGTCGGCCTGACCCAATGGCGCAACAAGAAGCCCGACGAACTGTCCGGCGGCATGCAGCAGCGCGTCGGCCTGGCCCGCGCCCTGGCCATGGACGCCGACATCCTGCTGATGGACGAACCCTTCTCGGCCCTCGACCCGCTGATTCGCCAGGGCCTGCAGGACGAGCTGCTGGAACTGCAACGCAAGCTGAGCAAGACCATCGTGTTCGTCAGCCATGACCTGGACGAGGCGCTGAAACTGGGCAGCCGGATCGCGATCATGAAGGACGGCAAGATCATCCAGTACAGCAAGCCTGAAGAGATCGTCCTCAACCCGGCCGACGAGTACGTGCGTACCTTCGTCGCCCACACCAACCCGCTCAACGTACTGTGTGGCCGCAGCCTGATGCGCACCCTGGACCAGTGCAAGCGCATCAATGGCTCGGTGTGCATCGATCCGAGTGGCGATTCCTGGCTGGACCTGGCCGAAGGCAACACCATCAAGGGTGCGCGCCAGGGCGTCAACGGTCTCGATCTGCAGAACTGGACGCCCGGCGAGGCAGTGGAAGACCTGGGCCGCCGGCCGACCCTGGTCAGCGCCAGCATCGGCATGCGCGAGGCACTGCAGATCCGTTACCAGACCGGTAACAAGCTGGTGCTGCAGGAAGGTAATTCAGTGGTGGGGATTCTGGGCGACAGCGAGCTGTACCACGCCCTGCTGGGCAAGAACCACGGCTGACGGATGCATCGCGGGGCAAGCCCGCTCCCACAGTACCTGTGGGAGCGGGCTTGCCCCGCGATCAAGGGACCATCAACGAACGACGATACCGCGCTGTGCCATGTAGGCCTTGGCCTCCGGCACGGTGTACTCGCCGAAGTGGAAGATGCTCGCCGCCAGCACTGCGCTGGCATGGCCTTCGAGGATCCCGTCGGCCAGGTGCTGCAGGTTGCCCACACCACCGGAAGCGATCACCGGAATACCCAGGGCATCGCTGATGGCCCGGGTCACGCCCAGGTCGAAACCATTCTTCATGCCGTCCTGGTCCATGCTGGTGAGCAGGATCTCACCGGCCCCCAGGCCTTCCATCTTCTTCGCCCACTCCACCGCGTCCAGGCCGGTCGGCTTGCGTCCGCCGTGAGTGAAGATTTCCCAGCGCGGAGGTTCACCCGGCGCGGAAACCTTCTTGGCATCGATGGCAACCACGATGCACTGGGAGCCGAAGTGCGCGGCGGCTTCACCGACGAACTCCGGGTTGAACACCGCGGCGGTGTTGATCGAGACCTTGTCGGCACCGGCGTTGAGCAGGTTGCGGATGTCCTGCACGGTGCGCACGCCACCGCCCACGGTCAGCGGGATGAACACCTGGCTGGCCATGCGCTCGACGGTGTGCAGGGTGGTGTCGCGACCATCGACGCTGGCGGTAATGTCGAGGAAGGTGATCTCGTCGGCGCCCTGTTCATCGTAGCGCCGGGCGATTTCCACCGGGTCGCCGGCATCGCGGATGTTCTCGAACTTGACGCCCTTGACCACCCGGCCGTTATCCACGTCCAGGCAAGGGATGATGCGTTTGGCCAGGGCCATGGCGTTCTCCTCAGCCTTTGTAGGCGTCGCAGAAGGCTTGCGCCTCGGCGACATCCAGGGTGCCTTCGTAGATGGCGCGGCCGGTGATCGCGCCGATGATGCCCGGTGCCTTGGCATCGAGCAGGGCCTTGATGTCACCCAGGTTGTGGATGCCGCCGGAGGCGATCACCGGGATCTTGGTGGCTTCGGCCAGGGCCTTGGTGAACGGCACGTTGCAGCCCTGCATCATGCCGTCCTTGGCGATGTCGGTGTAGACGATCGCCGAGACGCCATCGGCCTCGAAACGCTTGGCCAGGTCGATGACCTGCACCGAGCTGACTTCAGCCCAGCCGTCGGTGGCGACGAAGCCGTCCTTGGCGTCCAGGCCGACGATCACCTTGCCCGGGAACGCGCGGCAGGCCTCGGCGACGAATTCCGGCTGCTTGACCGCCTTGGTGCCGATGATCACGTAGCTGACGCCGGCCTTGACGTAGTGTTCGATGGTTTCCAGCGAACGGATGCCGCCGCCGATCTGGATCGGCAGGTTCGGGTAGCGCTTGGCGATGGCGGTCACTACCTCGCCGTTGACCGGCTGGCCTTCGAAGGCGCCGTTGAGGTCGACCAGATGCAGACGACGGCAGCCGCCCTCGACCCATTTGGCGGCCATGCTCACCGGGTCATCGGAAAACACCGTGGAATCTTCCATGCGGCCCTGGCGCAGACGTACGCAGGCACCGTCTTTAAGATCGATAGCGGGGATAATCAGCATCTGGAAAACCTGTTCAATTCGGTAAACAGCGATGCCCGGGAAGTCAGTTCTTCTCGAGCGCCCACAAGTCGCTTTCGATGCTCTCGAACCTCTCCTTGAGGTGCGTCTGCACGTCGAAAATCGCCCTGTTGTAATAGTGCGGAGCAATCTCCTTGCTGAACAACTCCAGGACCTCGGCCACCTCGAACGAACCCAGTTGCAGCTCGAAGCGCGTTTCGAGAAAGCGCTTGAGGGTGTCGAGCGCCTCGCGCTCCTGCTCGGGGGCGAGGGTCAGGATCGGTGCCTTGGTCCTGGACTTGCTCATTACCAGCGTCCGTCCCAGGCCGCGAAGTTCTGCAGCAGCTGCAAGCCATGGGTATGGCTCTTTTCCGGGTGGAACTGCACGGCAAAACGCGAGCCTTCGGCCAGTGCGGCGGCGAAATCGACGCCGTAGTGACCACGCCCCACCACCTGCAGGGCCTTGGCCGCATTGATGTAGTAGCTGTGCACGAAGTAGAAACGCGCAAGGTCGGGGATGTTGTGCCACAGCGGGTGGTCGATGGTCTGGCTGACTTCGTTCCAGCCCATGTGCGGCACCTTCAGGTGCTCGCCGTCTTCATGCAGGTCCTTGCCGAAGAAGCGCACATTGCCCGGGAACAGGCCGATGCAGTCGACACCGTCGTTCTCTTCGCTGTGATCGAGCAGCGCCTGCATACCGACGCAGATCCCCAGGAACGGGCGGTCCTGGCTCACTTCACGCACCAGGCTGTCGAAGCCCAGGCGGCGAATCTCGGCCATGCAGTCGCGGATCGCGCCTACGCCCGGGAACACCACCCGATCGGCCTCGCGGATCACCGCGGCGTCGCTGGTGATCAGCACCTTGCCGGCGCCAACGTGCTCCAGGGCCTTGGCCACCGAGTGCAGGTTGCCCATGCCATAGTCGATAACGGCAACTGTCTGCATTACAGGCAACCTTTGGTCGAGGGCATCTGCCCGGCCATGCGCTCATCCAGCTCGATGGCCATGCGCAGGGCGCGGCCGAAAGCCTTGAACACCGTCTCGATCTGGTGGTGGGTGTTGTGCCCGCGCAGGTTGTCGATGTGCAGGGTGACGTTGGCGTGGTTGACGAAGCCCTGGAAGAATTCCTGGAACAGGTCGACATCGAAGCCGCCCACCGAGGCACGGGTGTAGGGCACGTGCATCTGCAGGCCGGGACGACCGGAGAAGTCGATGACCACGCGCGACAGCGCTTCGTCGAGCGGCACATAGGCATGGCCGTAGCGGCGGATGCCCTTCTTGTCGCCGATGGCCTGGTTGAAGGCCTGGCCCAGGGTGATGCCGACGTCTTCGACCGTATGGTGATCGTCGATATGCAGGTCGCCCTTGCACTCGATATCGAGGTCGATCAGCCCATGCCGGGCGATCTGGTCGAGCATGTGTTCAAGGAAAGGCACACCGATATCGAATCGGGCCTTGCCGCTGCCATCCAGGTTGATCGAGGCCTTGATCTGGGTTTCCAGAGTATTGCGCTCGACGGAAGCCTTACGTTCGACCATCACCAGCTCCGCAAAATCATTGGGCGAAAAAGGTGATCATTATAGGCCCAGAAGCGCCTGGCATGAAACGAAGATGACATATGGCAGGGGATTTACCTGGGAAACCGCCAACTCCCACAATGTTCCCGCAGGAACAACTGTTTTTGTGGGAGCTGGCGAAGCCTGCGATCGACTGCACAGCAGTCGCAATCCGGCCACCTCATTGGGTCAGATGTACTGAGGCAGTCTGGCTTTACGGCCGCTTCGCGCCCGATCGCAGCCTATCGGCAGCTCCCACAGCGTCCGGGGCAGGCCGGGAACCCTTGTGGGAGCAACTGTCTTTGTGGGAGCTGGCGAAGCCTGCGATGGGCTGCAACGCAGCCCCATGCCACAGGTTAATTGAACAACACCGCCGTCTTCTGCAACGTCACCCAGATCCCCCAGGCCAGCGGAATACCCACCACCAGCCAGGCCGCGACCACCAGCGGCAGGCTGCCCGGCGCGGCCTTCCATTCCAGGGCGCGAACAGTGCCGCTGCCCTGGTCATGGCCCAGCGCCTGCTCGGCGGCCAGTTGCGCGTCGGTCATGAAGTGCTTGTCGGCCACCGGACGCACCAGGGCATTGCAGAGGAACCCCAGCACCAGCAGGCCGGCGAGGATGTACAGGGTGATGTCGTAGACCGCCGCCCGCTCCACGCCCAGCGCCAGCTGATACTCGCGCAGGTAGGTGATCAGCACCGGACCGAGCACGCCGGCGGCGGCCCAGGCGGTCAACAGGCGACCGTGAATGGCGCCGACCATCTGGGTGCCGAACAGGTCGGCCAGGTAGGCCGGAACCGTGGCGAAGCCACCGCCGTACATCGACAGGATGATGCAGAACGCCGCCACGAACAGGGCGATATTGCCCAGGTGGCCCATGTTCGGCACCAGCGCATACAGGGCAACGCCCAGGGCAAAGAAGGCAAAATAGGTGTTCTTGCGGCCGATGTAGTCGGAAAACGACGCCCAGAAGAAGCGTCCGCCGATGTTGAACAGGCTGAGCAGGCCGGTGAATCCGGCGGCAATCGCAGCGATCTGCGCCAGTTGCGCGCTGTTGAGCTCGCTGAAGCTCAGGTCGTTGCCCAGCAACTTGCCGGCGAATACTTCCTGCAACAACGGCGAGGCCATGCCGAGGATACCGATACCCGCCGACACGTTCAGGCACAGAACCAGCCAGATCAGCACGAATTGCGGGGTTTTCCACGCCACACTGACATGCACATGCCGGTGGGTGATCATCGCGTTGGCGGCTTTTTTCAGCGGTGCGCTCCAGCCTTCGGGCTTCCAGCCGCTGGGCGGCACGCGATAGGCCAGGGCGCCGCCGATCATGAACACGAAGTAGATCGCCGCCATCACCACGAAACTCTGCCACACGCCGACGCCTTCGGGGCTGGCGAAGTGGTTCATCAGCGCCGCGGCCAGTGGCGCACCGACCATGGCCCCGCCACCGAAGCCCATGATCGCCATGCCGGTGGCCATGCCGCGCTTGTCCGGGAACCACTTGATCAGGGTCGATACCGGCGAGATGTAGCCCAGCCCCAGGCCGATGCCACCGATCACCCCCGAGCCCAGCCACATCAGCCACAGCTGATGGCTGTAGATACCGAACGCCGAAATCAGCAGCCCACCGCACCAGCACAGCGCCGATACCACCCCGGCCTTGCGCGGCCCGGCATGCTCCAGCCAGCCACCCCAGATGGCGGCCGAGCAACCCAGGAACACGAAGAACAGCGTGTAGATCCAGCTCAACATCGAAATCTGCCAGTCACAGTCGGCGCTGAACAAGCGGGCCAGGAAGCCCATGTCAGGTGCACAGGCCACCGGGGCAGTGATGCCGATGGCTTGCGACAACGGCAGCCAGAACACCGAAAAGCCGTAGGCCATGCCGATGCACAGGTGAATCGCCAGGGCCGCCGGCGGCACCAGCCAGCGATTGAAGCCGGGGGCGGCGATGATCCGTTCCTTGGACAGGAAACCGGGGCTGCCCACCAGGGCGCCTGCGGTGATACTGCTGCTCATTGTTATGTTCTCTGTGTAGAAAGGTCAGCCCACCGGCCCGCGAACCCTGACTCGCTGCATTGGCACAATTGCCTTGTAAATCGCGACAAATCGCCACGCCAGGGCCTGTGAGCGGCGCAAGGGTAGCATTAGCCGCCCTCACTGATAGCAAGCTGATACTGCCTTTTCTTCGGCATCTGATGCCCTCGAACAAGGAACTGTCATCCCCATCGTTGTCGAAACGCGCAAATGCATGCATTACTCACGCAGTTCAATCTGCATGCGCTGTAGGAGAAATCTTCAGAAAACCTCGGTCACCCAGTGACGACAATCGCAGCGCTATACTCTGCGGCTGACTTATGAATTCGGACTACAAGGACTCGCCCATGAAAGCGTTCGGCAAAATCCTGGGGCTGGTGCTTCTCGGGTTGTTGCTGATCATTGTGGCTCTGGGCTTCGCCCTGACCCACCTCTTCGATCCCAACGACTACAAAGACGAGATTCGCCAGCTGGCACGCGAAAAGGCCCACGTCGAGCTGACGCTCAATGGCGACATCGGCTGGAGCCTGTTCCCCTGGCTGGGGCTGGAGCTGCATGAAGCCAGCATCGCCACCCTGAACAACCCGAAAGTGCCGTTTGCCGACCTGCAGATGCTTGGACTGTCCGTCCGCGTCCTGCCCTTGCTGCGCCGTGAAGTGCAGATGAGCGACGTGCGCGTCGAAGGCCTGAGCCTGACCCTGAGCCGCGACGAAAACGGCCATGGCAACTGGGAAGATATCGGCAAGCCGCTGCCGAGCGCCCCGGCGACGCCGACCGACGCCACCGCTTCCGCGCCTGCCGGCGATGCCAGCACCAAGGCCGAGTCCAAGGACAGCGCCAGCGACCGTCCGGTCAGGCTGGACATCGACAGCCTGACCGTGAACAACGCCCGGGTGCAGTACAGCGATGCGCGCAGCGGCCAGACCTTCGGTGCCGAAAGCATCCAGCTGAGCACCGGCGCCGTGCATGAAGGGGTGGAAATCCCGCTGAAACTGACCGCTTTCCTCAGCGCCGGGCAACCGGTGATCAAGGCGCGCACCGAGCTCAACGGTGAGCTGCGCTTCGACCGTCGCCTCAAGCGCTACCAGTTCGAAGACATGAAGCTCAGTGGCGAAGCCTCGGGCGAGCCGCTGCAGGGCAAGACCCTGACCTTCGCCGCCCAGGGCCAGTTGCTGGTCGACCTGGCGGCCAACGTCGCCGAGTGGAACGGCCTGAAGCTTTCCGCCAACCAGCTGCGCGCCCTTGGCGAGCTGAACCTGCGCGAACTGGACAAGACTCCGCAACTCAGCGGCGGCCTGTCCATTGCCCAGCTCAACCTGCGCACCTTCATGGACAGCATCGGCCACCCGCTGCCGGCCTCGGTCGATGCCACCAGCCTGGGCAAGTTCGAGATGGTCAGCCGCCTGCAAGGCAGCCCCAACAGCCTGGCCCTGGAAGATCTGGCGGTCAAACTCGACGACAGCACCTTCAGCGGCCGCGTGGCCATCGAAGACGTCGCCAAGCAAGCCCTGCGCATCCAGCTCAAGGCCGACAAGTTCGACGCCGACCGCTATATGCCGGCCAAGAGCGAAGCGGCTGCCAGCGCCACGGCGGCGCGCCAGGCCGAGGTCAAGAGCAAGGAAGCCGGCGCCCTCGCCAGCGCCGGCAACACGCCGCTGCCGGACGCCCCCACCCAGGTGGCCTGGAGCAACGACAAGCTGCTGCCGGTCGACCGCCTGCGCCAGCTCGACCTGCAGGCCGACCTGACCTTCGGCCTGCTGACCCTGGAGAAACTGCCGATCGACAACGCTCATCTCAAGACCCAGGGCCAGGGCGGCCTGATCACCCTGGAAACCCTGAGCGGCGGCCTCTACAACGGTGACTTCAGCACCAAGGGCACCCTCGACGTGCGCCCGGCGGTGCCGCAGGTCGGCCTGAGCACCAAGATCAACCGGGTACCGGTGGAACACTTCATCAAGAGCCAGGGTGAAACACCTCCGGTCAAAGGCCTGCTGACATTGACCAGCGACCTGACCGCCACCGGCAACAGCCAGAAAGCCCTGATCGACACCCTCAACGGCAATGCCAGCTTTGTCATCAACCAGGGCGTGCTGGTCAATGCCAACCTCGAACAGCAGCTGTGCCAGGCCATCGCCACCCTCAACCGCAAGGACCTGAGCGGCGAGCCGCGGGGCAAGGACACGCCGTTCGAAGAACTCAAGGGCAGCCTGGCAGTGCGCAACGGCGTGGCCAGCAACCCCAACCTGATGGCGCGCATTCCGGGCCTGAGCGTCAACGGCCAGGGCGACATCGACCTGCGCGTGCTGGGCATGGACTACCGCATCGGGGTGATCGTCGAAGGCGACAAGCGCGACATGCCCGACCCGGCCTGCCAGGTCGGCGAGCGATATGTCGGCCTCGAACTGCCGCTGCGCTGCCGCGGCCCGCTGGAGCTGGGGGCCAAGGCCTGCCGTCTGGACAAGGACGCCCTGGGCAAGGTCGCCGCCCGGCTGGCCGGTGACCGGGCCAGCGAGAAACTCGGCGAGAAGATCGACGAGAAGCTCGGTGACAAGGTCAGCCCGGAACTCAAGGATGCACTCAAGGGGTTGTTCAAACGATGAGCCCCGAGCAGTTTTCCAGCGCCGTACTGGAATGGTACGACCGCAACGGCCGCCACGACCTGCCCTGGCAACAGGGCATCACCCCGTATCGGGTGTGGGTGTCGGAGATCATGTTGCAGCAGACCCAGGTCAGCACCGTGCTCAATTACTTCAGCCGCTTCATGGACGCCCTGCCGACCGTGCAGGCCCTGGCCGAGGCCCCTGAGGACGAAGTGCTGCACCTGTGGACGGGCCTGGGTTACTACACCCGCGCGCGCAACCTGCAAAAGACCGCGAAGATCGTCGTCGAGCAGTACGGCGGCGAGTTTCCCCGCGATGTCGAAAAACTCACCGAGCTGCCCGGCATCGGCCTGTCCACCGCCGGTGCGATCGCCAGCATCAGCATGGGCCTGCGCGCGCCGATCCTCGACGGCAACGTCAAGCGCGTGCTGGCCCGCTACACCGCCCAGGAGGGTTACCCGGGCGAGCCCAAGGTGGCCAAGGCTCTGTGGGCCAATGCCGAGCGCTTTACCCCGCACGCCCGGGTCAACCACTACACCCAGGCGATGATGGACCTGGGCGCCACCCTGTGCACCCGCAGCAAACCCAGTTGCCTGCTGTGCCCGCTCAAGCTCGGCTGCCAAGCGCACCTGCTCGGCCAGGAGACCCGCTACCCGCTGCCCAAGCCGCGCAAGGAGCTGCCCCAGCGGCGCACCCTGATGCCGCTGCTGGCCAACCACGACGGCGCCATCCTGCTTTACCGTCGGCCTTCCACGGGCCTCTGGGGTGGCTTGTGGAGCCTGCCGGAGCTCGACAACCTGGAGCAGCTCGACGATCTGGCCGAGCAACATGGCCTGGACCTGGCCGATAGCCAGGCACTGGACGGCCTGACCCACACCTTCAGCCACTTCCAGCTGGCCATCGAACCCTGGCTGGTCCGGGTCGACGACACCCGGTCGCACGTGGCCGAGGCCGACTGGCTCTGGTATAACCTCGCCACCCCGCCGCGCCTGGGGCTCGCCGCTCCGGTGAAGAAACTGCTCAAACGCGCGGCCGACGTCTTGATCGCAGGAGAGTCGCGATGACCCGTACCGTAATGTGCCGCAAGTACAACGAACAACTGCCAGGCCTGGAGCGCCCACCCTACCCGGGCGCCAAGGGCCAGGACATCTACGAACACATCTCGCAGAAGGCCTGGGCCGACTGGCAGAAAGAACAGACCATGCTGATCAACGAGAAGCGCCTGAACATGATGAACGCCGAGGACCGCAAATTCCTCCAGGGCGAGATGGACAAGTTCTTCGCCGGCGAGGAACACGAGAAGGCCGAAGGCTACGTGCCGCCTTCCGAATAACCCGTGGAAAACGTAAGCGACGGAATTAATTTAAAAAATTTTTAAAAAGTCGTTGACGCAAATCCGAAAAAGCCTTTTAATGCGCCCCGTTGCCCAGATAGCTCAGTCGGTAGAGCAGGGGATTGAAAATCCCCGTGTCGGCGGTTCGATTCCGTCTCTGGGCACCACTAATACCGAAACCCCAAGGAACACCATGTCCTTGGGGTTTTTTAGTACCGCTGCCCAGATAGCTCAGTCGGTAGAGCAGGGGATTGAAAATCCCCGTGTCGGCGGTTCGATTCCGTCTCTGGGCACCATCCATACGAAAACCCCAAGGAACAACTGTCCTTGGGGTTTTTTGTTGCCTGCGAGTTCAGCCCCCCGGCTGCTGATCGTCAGTCACTTCCTTCCAGCTGTCATCCGGGTCGAAGCGCTTCATCGCCTTGGCCAGCTTCTCTCCACCGGGCCCCAGGTCTTTCTCGAACACCTCGCCGTCATGACTGATCATGAAGCTCATCACCCCAGTGTCATCGTATTTCGCCGGCCAGGCGATCAGGGCAAAGCCGCGGCTCATCTTGTCGCCGATGAGGTAGCTGTAGGCGCCACCCGGGGCTGAAGGCCCCTGGCCATCCAGGATGCGAAAGCGGTAGCCATGCCAGGCTTCGCCGGCAATGGTCTTGCCGAACTCAGGGCCCAACGGGCTGATCTGGCCGCTGTCGTCGTCCTCCCAGTAGAGCCCGTCGTGCTTGCCGGGGGTGCTGAAGATTTTCTGCGCATACTCAAGTGCTCCGTCCCCGTCACGATCCTCTGCCGCATAGTCCATCTGGGCATCGTGGTAGGCCAGCGCCGACTGCACCGCCGCGAGTTCGTTGCGCCCGATCCGCCGTGCCTTGACCTCGGCAAGACCGGCCTTGAGATCAAAGCGCCAGCCCTTCGTGCCTTTGATCATGGGAATGGGCAGCTCCCAGTTGTCACTGCCGACCGCCAGGACCGCCTTGCTGTCACTGACCTTCTCGATGTGGTTTTGCTCGTGGTATTGCTTCAGGAATGCGTCCACATCATCACGTTCCGAGCCTTCGCGCGGGACGAAACTGTGCCATTCCTCACCGAGAAGCGCTGCCAGGCGCTTATGATCGGCCTGCCCCGTACCCAGCGCTTCGACGAATGCCTGGGCGGCCTTTTCCGGCGTTGGAAACACCTCCTGCGCCGCAACGATGAGCGACCAGCCAAGGCCTGCGACTAACGCCAGGGCATGCACCAGCTTCCCCATGTGCATCTTCACTGCAGAATGATTATTCAACGGCGCCCCCTCCCTGAACGTGCAGGTGCACTGGCCGGCCGACTGACCTGGCGACCGGAAGCTCGTGCGCTACTGGGGCGCTGGGCCGATGCCTGGCTGAGCCGGCCACGATTGGCCTGGCTGCTGACCTGGGAAGGGGAGCGGGCGCCGGCAAACGCATTGTTGCGGGCACTGCCGGTGCTGGCGGCTGGCCGCTTGCTCGCCGTTTGACGCGCCTGCGACTGCCCTTCCCTGCGCTGGCTCACCTGGTCGGCCTGCCTGCGCGGCTGCTGGTTCTCCCGCGCGGTCCTGGCAGTGCCCTGGCTTCTGTCTGCCGTCCTGGGCCTGTCCTCCGCCCTCGTTCTGTCTGCTGTCCTCGGCCTGTCCGCCCCCTGCTGCAGGCGAGTGCCGCCCTCGGCGCGGGCTTCGCGCATTTGATCACGGGCTTCGCGGTTGCTGGTGGCTGGCCGTTCGAAGCCGGCCTTTTCCATCGACTGGCGGGCGTTTTCGCGGGCCTGGGTGCGCTGAGCATTTTCACGGACCTGGGTGCGCTGGGCGGTGTCCCCGCGATAGGCCTGGCGCTGGGTGGCACCGTTCAGTTGCCGGCCATACTGCTCGCGGCTCCGGCTGTCGCGATAGGGCACGCCATTGCGATGGACCGGGTTGTGCTCCCACCTGTTGTTGGTGATCTGGTTGTTGCGATTGATGTTGTTATAGCGGTTGACGTCGATGTCGACGTCGTTGTCGTTCCAGTCGCATTCACCCCACAACGAGCCGATGATCGCCACACCGGCGCCGAACGCCAGCCCGGCCACCAGTGCCTGGCCAGGGTAATAGGCCGGGGGCGGCGGGTAGTAGGTCGGCGGCGACGACGGGTAGGCCCAGGTACCGTAGGTGGTGGTCGGGTTATAGGTGGGTACGTACACCACCTGCGGATCGGCCGGCTGAATGATGATGGTGGAACTGCTGGCAGGCGCAGGTGCAGGGGCCGAAGCCGGGGCTGAGGTATCGGCCCTGGGCGCTGGCGGCGCAGCGTTCTGGATCGTCACGTTCTGGTACTGGTTGCTCTGCAGGTTGCCTGCGGCCTGCGCCTGATGGCGCAAGCGCTGCACGCTGGTCATGACATCGTTGGGCTGCGCCAGGAAGGCATCACCCAGGCGCTGCACCCAGACGGGATCCTGCCCCAGCGTTGCCAGCACCTGCGGGAAGGCGACCAGCGCCTGCACGCTCGGGTCCCAGGGCTGGCTCGCCACCTGCTTGACCGCATCGTCGCCCTTGGCATCCGGGTGCGCCTTGGACCAGGTGACTGCCTCGCCAACCTCCCCGGGGTAGGTGGTAGCCATCAGTACCTGGGCCAGCAGCGGATCCGGATAAAGCGCAATGGGCGCCAGCATTTGATCCAGCTTCTCCGGCGTGAACACGGCCTCTTGAGCCGGCGCCGGGGCGGGAGCTGGTGCTGCCGGCGCTGGTGCAGGTGCAGGTGCAGGTGCAGGCGTTGCTGCTGGCGCAGGTGCAGGTGCTGGCGAAGGTGAAAATGCGATCGCATCCACTGGCTGTACCGCCCAGCAGGAACCGTTCAAGAAAAGCACAGCTGACAACCCGAAATAGAATGGAATGCGCATTGCAACTCCATGTAGTCATGGCCGGATTTGAATGAGTGGAACGCTGTCAGGAAGGTGAAAGCCGACACTGCAAGCTGCAGATCCCAGCTTCAACGCCGCCTCTTGAAGCGTAGCAAACATCTGGTTTTTGCCAGGGACTCACGCTCACCCCAGGGCGCTTGATCACCGTCAATATGGATTTGCATCAGCGCCTTAAGCTGTCTGGCGGACATTCAAAAGACCCACAGGCCACTCATGACCGAAGAATCCACCGCCCTGCCCCTGCCCTTGCCCGCAGCGCAATCGCCTGCAAGCACCATCACCCCCCGCCAGCCGCGCAGACCGCGCACCCCGCGTAAAGCGGCGAGCGCCACCGCCAACGGTGAAATCAGCGCCATCAGTCAGCAACCGGCCGCCCTTAAAGTCGCCTCGGCCCCGCGCGGTTCGAACGAAGACAGCACCACGGCGAAACTGCCGGCCAGCTACCCCTATCGCACCCGCATGCGTCGCGCCGAGTACGAAAAAGCCAAGCACGAACTGCAAATCGAGCTGCTCAAGGTGCAAAGCTGGGTCAAGGAAACCGGCCAGCGCATCGTCGTGCTGTTCGAAGGCCGCGACGCGGCCGGCAAAGGCGGCACCATCAAGCGCTTCATGGAGCACCTCAACCCCCGCGGCGCGCGGATCGTCGCCCTGGAGAAGCCTTCCGACCAGGAGAAGGGCCAGTGGTACTTCCAGCGTTACATCCAGCACCTGCCCACCTCGGGCGAAATGGTCTTCTTCGACCGCTCCTGGTACAACCGCGCCGGCGTCGAGCGGGTCATGGAGTTCTGCTCGCCCCTGCAGTACCTGGAATTCATGCGCCAGGCGCCCGACCTTGAGCGCATGCTCTGCAACAGCGGCATCCTGCTGTTCAAATACTGGTTCTCGGTCAACCGCGAAGAACAACTGCGCCGCTTCATCTCGCGCCGCGACGACCCGCTCAAACACTGGAAACTCTCGCCCATCGACATCAAGTCACTGGACAAGTGGGACGAATACACCGCCGCCAAGGAAGCGATGTTCTTCCATACCGACACCGCCGATGCGCCATGGACGGTGATCAAGTCCGATGACAAGAAGCGCGCGCGGATCAACTGCATCCGTCACTTCCTGCATTCGCTGGACTATCCGGGCAAGGACCTGCGCGTGGCCCACCAGCCCGACCCGCTGCTGGTAGACCGTGCCGCACGGGTGCCGGGAGAGGATGAGCGCCCGCCGGTCAACTGACGTGCTTGGGTTTCCCTGCCAACTGCGTTTCAATACGCAGCATTTGTCAGACTCAGCACAAGGGTGCACCGATGGCCTCCAGCAGCAAACAACAGAAACGCGCCAAGCGCGCCGCCACCAAGGCCCGCGAGAACCGCATGGTGCGTAGCGGCCAGGCGGTCAAGAGCAGCGGCGAAAGCTCCAGCGCCAGCGTCGAGCAGGTGTTCAACAAGGCCATGGAATCGGGCAGCTACAACGCCCTGTTCGAGAAAATGAAGCAGGCCCAGGAAAACGGCCTGGTGGCACTGATCTCGGTGTTCCTGGTCGACCCGCTGCTGGCCCTGGTGCTCAAGGGTCACAAGGAAGAACACGCCACCGACTACATCGTCATGGTCTTCACCGCCTACCGCAAATGGCTGGACGGCACCGACGAAGACGCCACCATGGCCTGGCTGGAAAGCGACGAGTTCCAGGAAGCCTACATCGCGGCGTCCGAGGCGGTGTCCAAGCAGCAGAAGAAGTTCGGTTGACCTGAAGGGCCTCATCGCGGGGCAAGCCCGCTCCCACCGGTAGGAGCGGGCTTGCCCCGCGATGAGGCCAGCAGGAACAAAAAAGGCCGCGATCCTCACAGATCGCGGCCTTTCTCATTTCATCGGCACCGAATCAGTTGTTCAGCACCACACGCCCGGCCGCTTCGGCCTTGCGCTTGCGCGCGACCAGCAGGCCCGCTGCAACCACGCCAATGGACAGCAACGCGGTGGCGATGATCTCGATGCGATGGTCCGGACGAATGAACATCACGGTCAGGATCGCAACGATGAACAGGATGGTCGCCCAGGTCAGGCCCGGGAACAGCCACATCTTGAAGGCGATCTTCTCGCCACGGGCCATGCGCTGGCGGCGCATGCGCAGCTGCGACACAGCAATCACCAGGTACACCAGCAAGGCGATGGCGCCGGAGCTGGCCAGCAGGAACTCGAACACCGCAGCCGGGGCCAGGTAGTTGGCGATCACTGTCAGGAACGCCGCCGCCGTCGACAGCACTACCGCGACGTACGGGGTACCGCTGGAGGTGGTGCGCTGAGCCATGGCCGGTGCATCGCCACGCTTGCTCAGGGAGAAGAGCATGCGCGAGGAGGTGTACAGCGCCGAGTTCAGGCAGCTGGTTACCGCGATCAGGACCACGATGTCGACGATCAGCTTGGCGTTAGGCACGCCCATCAGGTTGAGCACGGTCTGGTAGGAGCCCACTTCGGCCAGCTCAGGGCTGTTCCACGGCACCAGGGCCACGACCAGGAAGATCGACACGAGGTAGAACAGGAAGATCCGCCAGATCACCGAGTTGGTGGCCTTGGAGATCTGCTTGCCCGGATCCTTGGATTCGGCAGCCGCAATGGTCACGATCTCGGTACCCATGAACGAGAACATGGTGGTCAGCATGGCGGCCAGCACCGCGCCCAGGCCGTTGGGCATGAAGCCCTGGGTGTCCATCAGGTGGCTGACGCCGCTGACCTGGCTGTTGGGCAGCAGGCCGAACACCGCGGCCACGCCGAGGATGATGAAGCCGATGATCGCCACCACCTTGAGCAGGGCGAACCAGAACTCGAACTCACCGTAGTTCTTCACGCTGAACAGGTTGGTCGCGGTCAGCAGCAGGGTGATGACCAGGGTGAAGACCCAGATGCCGATATCGGGGAACCAGGCATGCAGGATGGTCGCCGCGGCGTTGGCCTCCAGCGGGATCACCAGCACCCAGAACCACCAGTACAGCCAGCCGATGGTAAAGCCGGCCCAGTGGCCGATGGCCTTGTCGGCATAAGTAGAGAAGGAGCCGGTATCCGGCGAGGCAACCGCCATCTCACCCAGCATGCGCATCACCAGCACCACCAAGGTACCGGCAGCGGCGTAGGCCAGCAGCACGGCGGGGCCTGCGGCGGCAATGGCGTGGCCGGAACCGACGAACAGGCCGGCACCGATCACACCGGCAATGGACAGCATGGTGACATGCCGCTGTTTGAGCCCCTGAGCGAGGTCATTGGAATTGTGCGTACCGCTCATAAAACTACCTTTGCAAGAATTGCGTTTTGATCCTGCGACCTGAGGCGCGCCTTGGATAAAAAGAGTGCTACATCCTGTTGCTGAACACTCACGCAATAACCGCGCCACTCTCATGACCGTTCGGTAGAAACGTTTCCGCAGCCCCGGCCCAGCAGGGCTTGCAGGCCTTTCGGCCATCACCTGACCGAAAGCCCACCTAGAAAGCTCAGGAATAAGCTAATTACTGAAATACCCACTTACAATTGCCCAGGTGCACCACAAGCAGTCAGCGGTAACACCTTACGCACTCCCAGGAAGCAAAAAGGCGCAACCCAAAGGTACAACCAAAGCCGCGATTCCAGGCGCAAACCTGTGCGCAAGGTCAGAAACGACTTCCCAGCACAGGCCAAAACTGTCACCATCGCGCCTTTTTTCATCAAGGCTCCGGCCCGGGAATCGAGGGCAGGCGGACATCCGCGCGACAGTCCACTGCAGCGATGCGACACCCGCCCTCCCGGCAACCGCTTGCCCCTCCCGACCTTGTTGGCTGTCATTCGGCCGCTATGCTAGCTTGGCGCTCGCCAGGAAGGCCGCCAACGGCAGGAGCGCACCAGAACACATGAGGACCGCACATGGCTGAGGCCACGCCCGCGCTGGAAATCCGCAATCTGCACAAACGCTACGGCGCACAGGAGATTCTCAAGGGCATCTCGCTGACCGCACGCGATGGCGACGTGATCTCGATCCTGGGATCCTCCGGCTCCGGCAAGTCCACCCTGCTGCGCTGCATCAACCTGCTGGAAAACCCGCACCAGGGCCAGATCCTGGTGGCCGGTGAAGAGCTCAAGCTCAAGGCGGCGAAGAACGGCGACCTGGTCGCCGCCGACAACAAGCAGATCAATCGCCTGCGCAGCGAGATCGGCTTCGTGTTCCAGAATTTCAACCTGTGGCCGCACATGAGCATCCTCGACAACATCATCGAGGCGCCACGCCGGGTGCTGGGCCAGAGCAAGGCCGAGGCCATCGAGCACGCCGAAGCGCTGCTGAACAAGGTCGGCATCCACGCCAAGCGCCACAGCTACCCGGCCGAACTGTCCGGTGGCCAGCAACAGCGCGCCGCCATTGCCCGCACCCTGGCCATGAAGCCCAAGGTCATCCTGTTCGACGAGCCGACCTCGGCCCTGGACCCGGAAATGGTCCAGGAAGTGCTCAACGTTATCCGCGCCCTCGCCGACGAAGGCCGGACCATGCTACTGGTTACGCACGAAATGGGCTTTGCCCGCCAGGTGTCCAGCGAAGTCGTCTTCCTGCACCAGGGCCTGGTCGAAGAGCAAGGAACGCCGCAGCAGGTTTTCGAGAACCCGACCTCGGCGCGTTGTAAACAATTCATGTCCAGCAACCGCTAACGGAGCAACACGCATGCAGACCTATAAGAAATTCCTCCTGGCCGCTGCCGCCACGCTGGTGTTCTCGGCCAATGCCATGGCTGCCGAGAAACTGAAGATGGGCATCGAAGCGGCCTACCCGCCGTTCAACAACAAGGATGCCAGCGGCCAGGTGGTCGGCTTCGACAAGGACATCGGCGACGCCCTGTGCGCCAAGATGAAGGTCGAGTGCGAAGTGGTCACCTCCGACTGGGACGGCATCATCCCGGCCCTGAACGCCAAGAAGTTCGACTTCATCGTCTCGTCGCTGTCGATCACCGACGAGCGCAAGCAGGCCGTGGACTTCACCGATCCGTACTACTCGAACAAGCAGCAGTTCATCGCACTGAAGAGCGCCGACTTCAAGACCGACCGCGCTTCGCTCAAGGGCAAGACCATCGGCACCCAGCGTGCCACCCAGGCCGCGACCTGGCTGGACGACAACGGCGGCATGGACGGTGACTTCAAGGTCAGCCTCTATGACGGCCAGGAAAACGCCTATCTGGACCTGACCTCGGGCCGCGTCGACGCCCTGCTGGCTGACAAGTACGCCAACTACGACTGGCTCAAGTCCGAAGCCGGCAAGAACTACGAGTTCAAAGGCGAGCCGGTGAACGAAGACGACAAGGTCGGTATCGCGGTGCGCAAAGGTGACAACGAACTGCGCAACAAGCTGAACGCCGCACTGAAGGAAATCGTTGCCGACGGCACCTACAAGAAGATCAACGACAAGTACTTCCCGTTCAGCATCTATTGATTCGCCCCGACCGGCATTGCCCACGAGGCGATGCCGGTCCCTTGAACAAACCTGCCCATGAATATTGATCTTTACGGATTCGGTCCGGCCCTGGTGGCCGGGACGCTGATGACCGTCAAACTCGCGTTGTCGGCCCTGTGCCTGGGACTGGTACTGGGGCTGCTTGGCGCCCTGGCCAAGACCTCGCCGTACAAACCCCTGCAATGGCTGGGTGGCTTCTACTCCACACTGGTTCGCGGCGTGCCCGAACTGCTCTGGGTATTGTTGATTTACTTTGGCACCGTCAGCCTGATGAACCGGCTGGGCGAAGCCCTGAATATTCCCGGCCTTGAGCTCAACGCCTTTGCCGCGGGCGTGATCGCCCTGGGCCTGTGCTTCGGCGCCTATGCCACCGAGGTCTTCCGTGGTGCGATCCTGGCCATCCCCAAGGGCCACCGCGAAGCGGGCCTGGCCCTGGGCCTGTCCAAAGGACGGATCTTCTCCAAGCTGATCCTGCCGCAGATGTGGCGCATCGCCCTGCCGGGCCTGGGCAACCTGTTCATGATCCTGATGAAGGACACCGCGCTGGTCTCGGTGATCGGCCTGGAAGAGATCATGCGTCATTCGCAGATCGCCGTGACAGTAAGCAAGCAGCCCTTCACCTTCTATATGGTCGCCGCCGTGATCTACCTGGGCCTGACCATCCTCGCCATGACCGGCATGCACTTCATGGAAAAACGCGCCGCACGCGGCTTCGCGAGGGCCAACCAATGAACTGGGAAGTCATCATCAAGTGGCTGCCACGCCTGGCCCAGGGCGCCACGCTGACCCTGGAGCTGGTGGCCATTGCAGTCATCGCCGGCCTGATCCTGGCCATTCCGCTGGGCATCGCCCGCTCGTCGCGGCACTGGTACGTGCGCGCCCTGCCCTACGGCTACATCTTCTTCTTCCGTGGCACGCCGCTGCTGGTACAGCTGTTTCTGGTGTACTACGGCCTGGCCCAGTTCGATGCAGTCAGGAACAGCTCGCTGTGGCCCTACCTGCGTGATCCGTTCTGGTGCACGGTGCTGACCATGACCCTGCACACCGCCGCCTACATCGCCGAGATCCTGCGCGGCGCGCTGCAGGCCATCCCCCGTGGCGAGATCGAGGCGGCACGTGCGCTGGGCATGTCCCGGGCCAAGGCGATGTTCTACATCATGCTGCCGCGGGCGGCGCGGATCGGCCTGCCGGCCTACAGCAACGAAGTGATCCTGATGCTCAAGGCCAGCGCCCTGGCCAGTACCGTGACCCTGCTGGAACTGACCGGCATGGCCCGGACCATCATCGCCCGCACCTACCTGCCGGTGGAGATCTTCTTCGCTGCCGGCCTGTTCTACCTGGTGATCTCGTTCCTGCTGGTGCAGGCGTTCAAGCAACTTGAACGCTGGCTGCGGGTCGACGCCTGCCAGGGCCGCTAAACCTGTATAACGGGGCTGATCACAGCCCCGTTTTCATTACCGACCATGAATACGCCCCGCCCACTCGAACATGACCAGCTGCTCAGCCGCTTCCAGGCGCTGGACAGTTTCCTGTGCGCGCATCAGGCCCTGTGGCGGCCGCGCCCCTTCACCGAGCTGCAACTGCCCTGGGAAGCCGAGCATCCGGCCCTGGCCAGCTGGCTGCGCAAGCGCTCGCTGAGCGAAGCCGAAGCGGCGCACAACCACCCTGAACTGCTCACCGCCCCGGCGCCCTTTCCACAGCTGGCAAGCACGGCCAGGGCGCTGTCCGAAATCGGCGAGTTATCCACAATCGCCCTGCCGGCAGCCAGTCATCGCCTGAATGTCGATGTGCCGGGGCGCAAGTGGCAGCAGATCGAAGCCTTCGCCAGCCACCTGAACTTCAGCCGCCCGGCGCAGCACTGGCTCGACTGGTGCTCAGGCAAAGGCCACCTGGGCCGGCGCCTGCTGCAAGGCGACGAGCAGCGACTGACCTGCCTGGAATACGACCCGGCACTGGTCGAGGCGGGTCGGCAACTGAGCGAGCATCATGGCCTGGGCGCCGAGCACCGGTTGCAGGATGTGCTGGCCGACGATGCCGGCCGCCATCTGGACGACAGCCATACCGCCGTCGCCCTGCACGCCTGCGGCGACCTGCATGTGCGCCTGATGCAACTGGCCAGCCAGCAGGGCTGCCGCCAGCTGGCCATCGCCCCTTGCTGCTATAACCGCACCCGGGCGCCGCAATACCAGCCGTTATCCACAGCCGCCAGTACATCGGCACTAAAACTATCCATCGATGACCTGGGCCTGCCGCTGAGCGAAACCGTCACCGCCGGTGCGCGGGTGCGCCGCCAGCGCGACGAATCGATGGCCAGGCGCCTGGGCTTCGACCTGCTGCAACGCCAGCTGCGCAATTCGGATGAATACCTGCCGACGCCGTCGTTGCCGGTCAGCTGGCTGCACAAGCCCTTCGCCGACTACTGCCGTGAACTGGCTGACCTCAAGGGCCTGCGGATCGACCGGCAACCCGACTGGGATGCGCTGCAGGCGGCGGGCTGGCAACGCCTGGCCGAGGTCCGCAACCTGGAGCTGCTGCGCAACCTGTTCCGCCGCCCGCTGGAACTGTGGCTGGTGCTCGACCGTGCCCTGTACCTGCAGGAACAGGGTTACCAGGTGCAGCTGGGGGTGTTTTGCGAGCAGCCCCTGACACCACGCAACCTGATGCTCCTGGCCGAACGGTAGGAGCGGGCTTGCCCCGCGATTGCGATCGCTCAGCCACACCGCATCGCTCAGCAAGCCCACCAAGCACTGTGCGCAGCCTGTGGATAAGTCTGTGGGAAACCCATTGAAAAAAACCGCGAAAACCTTGGATCCAAGCGCTTTCTACGATTGGCTGTTTTTCACCCAGCGGCTGATAGCCAGCAAAAACAGCCATTTGCGCAAAGACCAGCGGCGCGTGCTAGCCGGATAAACGTCCTGTCGGCCTGGCACGCGCCTTGTGCATAAGCCATTTAGCAAATGGCTCTAAGCGGCAAAATCAGGCCAGTTTCAGCAGGCTCATGCCTGCCAGCAACAGCACCAGCCCCAACCAGCCGCGACCGGCCAGGCGCTGACCGAACAAGGCCCAGCCCATGGCCACGGTCGCCAGGATGCCGAAGCCGCCCCAGATGGCATACGCCAGCGACAGTTCGATATCGCGAACCGCCTGGGCCAGCGCGGTAAAGGCTGCCAGCACACAGAGAATCGAGGCGAAGCCCAGGCCACGACGGCGGAAACCGTCGGAATACTTGAGCAGCAGGTTGGCGATCACTTCCAGCACGATCGCCAGCCCCAGCCAGGCGAAAGGAATCCAGTTCATGCTCAGCATGGCAGCGCCTCCCCGTTACGCTCGGCAGGTGCAGCGCGGGTACCGGCCTTGACCAGCAGGATACCGGCGATCATCACCCCCAGGCCCACAGCCTTGAGCAGGCCCAGGCTTTCGCCCAGCCAGGTGACGCTGACCAGAGTGATAAGCACGATACCGATCCCCTCCCACAGTGCGTAGGCAACGCCCACCGGTACACGTTTCACCGCAAGGGCCAGGAAGAAGTACGACAGACCGATCATGGCGTACATCAGCGCAAGCCCAAGAATCGGGAAATGACTGGCGGCGAATTTCATCGACGCCGTGCCGATCACCTCGGCGATGATGGCGATGAACAGATAGATCCAGGAACGCATGATGCCCTCCCACGGGCGACACAAACCGTGCGCGCTGACGGCGACGGCTACAGACAAAAAGAAAGAAAACGCTGTTTGTCGGGGGAGGCGCTAGAGATCGCCGGTCCAGTGACGTTCACGGGAAACCAGACGGGAGGTGAAGAGCGGAAACGCTTTACTGTTCAACATAATGAACAACAAATTAACTCAAGGCATCGCAAAAGTCAAAACGATAGAAAATTACTAATTAAATTTCGCGCTTTACCGCCCGTATTCAGTTAAAACCCCTTAAAGCCTGCTGAAAGCTTCGTAAATTATACTTCCCACCTCAATCCTCCACCTGTAGGAGCGGGCTTGCCCCGCGAAAACGCCCCCAAAATCCCCCACCCCCAACCGAGTCAAAACGCCGCACTCGCATAAATACAACAATTAATTATTGTAATACGATAATTTGTAGAAAATAATGCCCACCGCTCAACCCTGAACGGAGGCAATCGATGGACAGCAAAACAGTGGCCTACGCGCGTTCGCGTCTGCGCCTGATCGGCGCTTTCGCCGCACTCCTGGCCTGGACGACCGCAGCGGTCGAATTCGGCGGCAACCTGCTGCTATGGATATTCGACAAGGCCCAGGTACAAAGCGCCTACCTGCAAAGCTACGGCGAACAGATGCCGCTGCTGCTGGCAGCGGACTACCAACCTTCTACCCTGGCACTCGGCCTGGTACTGGCCCTGGAACTGATCCCCAGCAGCCTGTCGGTACTGGCGCTGTTCCTCACCGGCTTGTTCTTCATGCGCCTGTCCCGAGGCCAGACCTGGACCGCGCCGAACATCAAGCTGCTGTGGTGGGTGGGCCTGCTGTGCATCTGCACGCCGATGCTTTGGCCAGTGATCGGCACGCTCCAGGGCCTGGCCTTCGCCATCGACCTGCCGGCCGGGGAAAGAAGCTTCAGCGTATCGATCGGTGTATCATCCGTGGCGGTTTACGAGATCATGAAAGGGATTTTGCTCTGCGCCTTTTCACTCCTCATGCGTGACGCCAAAACCATCAGCGATGAACACAACTGTTATGTCTAGCTTCCCCCTATGCCGATAATCATCCGCCTCGACGTGGTCATGGCCAAGAACAAGATCCGCTCCAAGGATCTGGCCGAAATTATCGGGATAACGGAAGCGAACCTGTCGTTGCTGAAAAACGGCAAGATCAAGGGTTTCAAGATCGAGACCCTGGACAAGCTCTGTCGCGCATTGAACTGCCAGCCAGGCGACCTGCTGGAGTTCAGCGAAGAATGATCAAGGAACCGACAACTCGTGAGCACCTCACACACGTGGCGCGCCGCGCTGCTGCTGGCTGCCGCCCTGCTCGGCGGCTGCGGCCCCAGCTACAGCTATAGATACGCCCCGCCGCCCAGCATGATGGGCATGAACTGCATCAACAGCTGCGCCACCGAACGCAACCACTGCAAACAGATGGCCCGCCTGCAGGAAAACAGCGACCAGGCCCTGTACCAGGCCAACCTCAGAAGCTACCAGCACTGCCAGGCCGGCAAGAGCAAGAAAGACGCACGCAAAAGCTGCTACTACCCCAGCTACCCGTACAACAGCGGCTCGGCCTATGCCTGCGGCAACGACTACGACAGCTGCTACCAGGCCTGCGGCGGCACCATCACGCGCGTACTGAACAAAGACTGAAACCTTCGGAACACGGACCTCACAGTGAACACCTTGCACCCCATCGCCCTGCTCGCCGTGGTCTCGGCCCTGGCCGGCTGCAGCGGCTCAAGCCCTGCGCCCGTGACCGGCTGGGACATGCCCCAGATGCAAATCCTGGGCGACCAGGGCCTGCCGGCCCAGCCTTACACCCACTGCAACAAGCGCGGCTGCCACGACCACAAGCCGCTGCTGTTCGACCCGACCAAAGCCGAACCCAACGCCACGACATTGCACCGCGACTGGTAGGAAAATCCCTCGCGGTAGCGACTGAAAACAGGCATTGCGACGAAACTTGCAGAAGTGGTTTACAGACGCAAACCGATCGCTATAATGACGCCCCTGTGCCGGTATAGCTCAGATGGTAGAGCAACTGACTTGTAATCAGTAGGTCCCGGGTTCGATTCCTGGTGCCGGCACCACAAAAATCAAGGGCTTGCAGCGATGCAGGCCCTTTCTTTATGCACCATACGTAACAGATTACGTAACAAACTCAGCTCAGCCAATGTCGATTAACGACATTCCCACCTTCGGGAGCCTCACACACCTGAGGCTCTGGTGCTCCACCTAGGCTGAGTTTCGCTTGAAGCGCTCAGGTTCCCCAAAGCACCTATCCGACGAAAACGAGCTCTAGCGATGCCCTACCAGCACCGGCAACGAGTGACGATAGCTTTGCTGAAATCCTTTTCTGCTCCAGTTTCCGGCACCTCTAGCCCCCTCATCGAAAAATTGCCCACACTGTCTTTGCAAGCTATCGTAGGCCGCTGCCTGCTAGGCTCGAAAACAGGTGACGAGGTGGTGGTTTCTAAAGGGGGGATACTGAAATGCTTTCTGGTAGCGCTGGACGAGGCGCATCGAATAGCTGTCGGAGCGTCGAAGCTAGCCTTCCCGTGATCCCTAACCGAATCAGCGACTACCTACTGCCTATTGGTTTATGGAAAAATCAATGAAACGACTTGAAAATGAAGCAGCTCGTTTGAGGCATCGTGTCGGCGTTTCACGCTGGCTTAATGCTGTCCGCAGAAAACCTCGGAAATACAATCCGTACCGTTACCAAGAGCAGCGCAGAGTTGGTGACAAGCTGCTCATTACGGCTCCGAAAATGATATCTATCTACGATTTTTCAGAAGATAAAAGGCGCTGCCCTTATACGCAGACTCTAAAATTCTTGAAGCAGATAGAAAAGCACTTTGGCGCAGGCAACTGCCTTGTTGACTTCAGCAAAACCTCCAACGTTTCAGCTGCCGCAATGGTATTAGTGTATGCAGCCATCGAAAATGCGTCAGTGAACCGTTCAGGCTCAGCAGAGATAATTTGGTCAGAAAAGCACCACCATGTAAACCGCTCAATTAAATCCACGAATCTGCATAAAGTCATAACTGGCGAACCAATCGAATATGACTTGAAAAACAACAAAACGCTTCCGATCATTTCAAGCTACGGAAGCGAGCACATGGAAGAAATCATCGATTTTATTCAGAAACGCATTTACAAATCGATGACCCCTGAAGAAGAGTGGGTATACGCTGACGCGATTTCTGAAACGATTAACAATGTAGGACTGCACGCCTATCCAGGAAGTAAAAAACAGGATAAAAAATGGTGGCTGATGTGCACAGTTATTGGAAATCAATTATATCTGGCTATCTACGATAATGGCATAGGCATCCCTAAAACGGTAGTCGATCGACCTTGGTTCCTAGCATCCTTAAAGTCCACCCATCCCAAAGACCATCAACTTCTACTGGAAAAGTTTCCTGACCTTGAGAAATCTGGGTTTAGCATATATATTCCAACCATTATCCCAGACGAGCGCCTCATTAACCTATCAATGCAAGGTGATATTACAGGAACGAAAAAGGAGAAACATGGTCAAGGGAGTAAAAGCATCATGGCTTTGGTCAGCGATACACCTGAAGGAAAGCTATGGGTGTTCAGTAACAACGGGCTATATACCTTCTGGCAAATCGATCAGACACCCGGTGAGAAAAAGCTCCACAGGAAATTTCCTGGAACTCTAGTTCAGTGGAACATTAAAATATCATGACTTCTAAACCATTCAAAATTACCGTTGTAGATGATTTCAGCAAGGCGCCTTATGGTAGATATCCTGCTGACAGCGAATTTTGTGGCGAGAATTTTAGGAAGCGCATCTTGGCTCCACGGCTGAGAGAGTATGATCGTGTCCACGTTATACTCGATGGGTATAATCGTTACGGCCGCTCATTTCTAGATGAAGCCTTCGGTGGCTTAATAAGAGAAGAAGGATTTACAGCTGCGGAGTTAGAGAAAAAGCTAACATATTCCCACAGCCTGATAAAAAGCATTGAAAAAGTAATTGCTGAGCGAATAGATGCTGCCGAGAAGTCAAGACAATGAATTTTCAAAACCTTCCAGCTCAACTAATAATATTGCTGTTCGGCTGGTCGTTTACGCTTTATCTTGATCGACGCTCCAAACACCGAACGGAAGCAATCAAACGTAAAGATTACATTGTATCAAAAATCGAAGACATTGCTGACTGGCTCGATGACGAAGTCAACAAGGACCATTTTCAACCAGCTCGAACTGAGTCTACTCTGGCAGGGTTGATTACTCAAATCGAGCTAAAAATGGTTCAATTTAACTCGCATGTAAAAAAAGACTTATTGGAACCTTCAGACCTATCTAAGCTCAGAGACATAAACCTAGAACCTATCGAAGCCGAAAACGCTGAAGGTGGCACCGCAGATGAGTCTGAAGAAAACAACAAGCCAGATCTTTCACATATTTACTATCAGATGCGCGACCTATCCTCCGACCTTATAGAAAATATTGAGAGCCGCTGCAATCTTTATTTTTTCCCTAAAGAAAGACCTGCAGAAAAGATAGAAAGTACTCTTCTGCATCTAGGCTCATTTGCCTTCACTTTTTTTGTCTCCATTGCACTATTGTGCCTTTACGATCTTATACACGCTTCAACAACATTTACACATCCGATCTACAGCCTCTTCGTTGATCATCCCCCCGCCACTCAAACACCCTGAATTCCCGCCACTAGATCGATCTTCACTTTCTCGTTAGAGCCCAGGCCACAGTGGAGATCAGTCCCACCAAATAGTTTGAGAGTCCATGTACGAGCATAACCGAGCAAAAGTTCAATTGCATGGGGAGGCCCCTCGGCCACTTAGCAGCCCGCTGCTTCTCCCCACCCTGGTGCAGCGCCTCATCGACAACATCGCAGGAGAGGGCATACCCTCAAAAGCCGTCCATGTGCTGCGCTACCTACGCCGAGTGTTGCGGTGGGGTAGAAAATCGGGGCTACCTGGACAGCAACCCTTCCCAGGGAGTTGAAGCCCCCGACCGAGCGCAAGCAGCGACGCCTTCCAGCGGTGGAGGTGATGTAAACGCTTATCAACAGAGCAAAGGCGCTCGGCTGTAGTGGTCTAATGAAACCGGACACCCATTTAGGCGAGAATGCTCGCCATAGAGAGGTGTCCGATGACCAAGCAACGTCGTTCCTTTACCCCTGAGTTCAAGCGCGAAGCTGCCAGCCTGGTACTCGACCAGGGCTACAGCCACATCGACGCAGCCCGTTCGCTTGGGCTGGTGGAATCGGCCCTGCGCCGATGGGTCAACCAGCTCCAGGAAGAGCGAAATGGTGTGACGCCGACCAGTAAAGCGCTGACGCCCGAACAGCAGAAAATCCAGGAACTGGAAGCTCGAATCAATCGGCTGGAACGGGAAAAATCGATCTTAAAAAAGGCCACCGCGCTCTTGATGGCCGAGGAGCACGAGCGTTCGCGGTAATTGATCAACTCCGTGCTGAAGAGTCTGTTGATCTGTTGTGCTCGGTATCTGAAGTCACCCGATCTTGCTATTACGCGCACTGCCGCAAGCGCCGATCTCCGGACGTTGAGCGGTTGGTTTTACGCAGCCGCGTGAACGAGCTGTTCACTCAAAGCCGCAGCGCGGCGGGCAGCCGAAGCATCATGTTCATGATGCGCGAGGACGGCATAGCGATTGGGCGATTCAAGGTACGCAAGCTGATGAGAGAGATGAAGTTGATCAGCAAGCAACCCGGCTCACATGCCTACAAGAAGGCGACGGTGGAGCGGCCAGATATCCCGAACGTGCTGGATAGAGAGTTCACCGTGTCGGCACCGAATGAGGTCTGGTGCGGTGACATCACGTATGTCTGGGCTCAAGGTCGCTGGCATTATTTGGCGGCTGTGATCGATCTGTTCGCCCGCCGCGTGGTGGGCTGGGCGTTTTCATCGAAGCCCGATGCCGACTTGGTGATCAAGGCCTTGGACATGGCCTATGAGCAGCGTGGTCGGCCTCAGAACGTTCTGTTTCACAGCGACCAAGGAAGCCAATACGGCAGCCGAAGCTTCCGTCAGCGACTGTGGCGCTATCGTTTCAAGCAGAGCATGAGCCGACGTGGAAACTGCCACGACAACGCGCCGATGGAACGGTTATTTCGCAGCCTGAAAACGGAATGGGTACCGACCGTGGGCTACATGAGCGCTTCGCTAGCACAGCAGGATATCGACCGGTTTTTGATGCAGCACTACAACTGACAACGGCCACATCAATTCAACAGCGGGCTCGCGCCCGCTGTTGCTGAGGAAAAACTTAACGCAGTGTCCGGGATTAGTTGACCACTACAGACACTGCTTGGCAGCGCTTCATAACAAAAGCGATCGCGGCCGGCGTCATCCTGGAAGAACAGCGCTATGGCCTCCACTATCTCAAACTTCGCGGCAACACCGACACCCCAGGCACTCGAGCTGAGAAGCAGGAAGCCAGCGCCCACCGCGACGAAGCCATGCTCAACATCTACGACCATAGTCCGCCCCTTGTAGCCCCCTCGCCGACCTTTTGCCATTCCTTCAGCGCTCGCGCATCGAACTCAAGGCTATAGGTCATCCAGCGAAACCTTCACCCTCTGGGGTGCGGCAAGTCGCTTTCGAACCGTTGCGAGAAGTGCCTCATCCTCTTCAGTCATCAAGACCGGTTTGAAGGGAAGCTGCCCACGCTCTGCCACATACTGCAAGGCTTGGCGCATCAGCTCAGAAGGGGTGACACCAAGCTTTTCAAGTTCACGGTAGGCGCGTGCTTTGAGATCGTCGTCGATACGAACGTTGATGGACGCCATGGCGTCGGCCTCATGTAATGACAATAGTCTTTACAGTGACCCAAAGTGGCTCAATGAGCAAGCAGACCTGCTGACGGGCCGACGGAGCGCCCTGCCCGGAGCACCCGGAAAGCAATTGTCTTTGTGGGAGCAGGCGAAGCCTGCGATCGACTGCGCAGCAGTCGCCATCCAGCCATCTCATTGGGTCAGATGTGTTGTGGCGGTCTGGTTTTACGGCCGCTTCGCGCCCGATCGCAGCCTATCGGCAGCTCCCACAGCGTCCGGGACATGCATCTGTCTCTGTAGGAGCGGGCTTGCCCCGCGATTGCGGGCCGTCAGTCATATCGCATCGCGGGGCAAGCCCGCTCCTACCCCCCCGGTTGGGTCAGGCTTTGCGGTTCAGGGCTTCGTTTTCCAGGCCATCCAGCACCGCATCGACCAGGCCCTTGGCCATTTCGGCGGAATGCAGGGTAGACCAGAGCAAGCCTTTCTTGGGCAAGCCGTCGATGTGCTCACACGCCTGCTGGGCCGTATCGTAGATGCCCTGCAGTAACAGCGAGGCATGGACCAGGGCGTCTTCGGCTTCGATACCGTCACGCACGGCGAACAGAGGTGGGTGTCCGGCGCCACAGGAGCCGAAAGGGGTTGCGGCAGTCTTGCCGAGAAGGGATTGCGGGGGATCGGGAACCAGTTTCTTTGTCATTGTGAAGCTCCTCTTGCAGTGGAGCTGTCACCGTCTGCGACCAAACAAATTGGGTGACAGCTGTACGCAGGTTGGTCGACCGGGGCAAAAGGCAAACCCGGCAGGCACGAATGCCTCCCGCGCACAGCCGCCATAGCACGAAGATGCGGACGAAAAACGCCAACATTCGTGGATGGGAGCATTTGCAATTTGCATGTTCGGGCGACCAAACCCGGTCGCTGATCAGCAGCGACCGCAGAAGCCTAACGTTCATCAGGAGCCTAGGCAAGCAGACCACTCGCAATACCGCGCCACTCCCTGCTCCACCGTCAACGTCGGCTCGCGATACCCCACCTCGCGCAACGCCTCCAGATCCGCACAGGTGTAGCACTGGTACTTGCCCCGCAGGTGATCCGGAAACTCGCTGTACTCCAGAATCCCCTCCAGCAACGCCATTTCCAACGACAACGGCGGCTGGTCCTCGCGCTCGCGCAGGCAGTTGATCACCGCCAGGGCCACGTCGTTGAACGGTTGGGCGCGACCGCTGCCGACATTGAAAATGCCGCTCAGGTGCGGTCGATCGAGGAAGAACAGGTTGACCTTGACCACATCCTCCACCGCCACGAAGTCACGCAGGTGCCCTCCAGCCGGGTAATCACCGTAGTTGCCGAACAGGCTGACCTTGCCGTGCGCCCGGTACTGGTTGATGCAGTGCAGGGCCACCGAGGCCATGGCGCCCTTGTGCTGTTCGTGGGGGCCGTAGACGTTGAAGTAGCGCAGGCCGACGATCTGGCTGCGCGCCGACGGCAGTTGCCGGCGCACGCGCTGGTCGAAGAGGAACTTGGAGTAGCCGTAGACGTTCAATGGCCGCTCGTTCTCGCGCTGTTCGCGAAACACCCCGCCGGCGCCATACACCGCTGCCGACGAGGCATACAGCATCGGCACCTGCAGGCCCTGGGCGGCGTCGAGCAGGTCGCGGCTGTAGCGGTAGTTGTTGTCCATCATGAAGCGCCCGTCGCCTTCGACGGTGCTGGAGCAGGCGCCCTGGTGCAACACCGCGCGGACCTTGCCGAACTGGCCGCGGGCAAAGCGCTCGAGGAAGTCGTCCTTGTCCAGGTAGTCGGCGATCTCGCCGTCGGCGAGGTTGCGAAACTTGTCGCCATCGCTCAGGTCATCGACGGCGATGATCTCGGTTTCGCCGCGCTGGTTGAGGGCCTGGACCAGGTTGCTGCCGATAAAGCCGGCCGCGCCGGTGACAATAAGGGTCATGCCGTGTCCCCCTGCTTAGGGTGAGGAGGCTGCAGTCTACGGCGAGCGGGTTGAACAAAATTTAATCAGGATCAATAAATGGCGACATTGCACCGGCTCGCGCACCAACGCTGGAACGCCAGCGCCCGAACAGGCGCGCGCAGCTGATCAGCCAGTTCAGCAGGGCGACGATCAGCAGGGCCACCAGCATGGCCTCGGTGCCGCCGCTGACAATCAGCTTGCCGGCCAGCCAGGGGAAGCCGAACACGCCAAGAAAGTACGCCAGGCTGAACAGCAGCAAGGCTTGCGGTGTGTGTCCGGCCGGCGCCTGGTTGGCCGCCAGGCCGTTGATCACCGAGTAGTTCAGGCCATAGCCGACGCCCAGCAAGGCGGCCGCCAGCAGGTAGCCAAGGTTGTTCTGCACCCACCAGCCAAACCCCAGCACCGCCAGGACGATAAACCCGGTGAGCAGGCAGGAGGCGCGGTAGGCACCGCGCTTGACCACCCAGCCGGCGACCAACAGGCGGCAGCTGATCGCCGCGCTCATGAAGCCGATGAAGAACAGCGAGTAGTCCAGGCCACGCGCCGCTGCGTAGGAGGTCTGGAAGCTGCCCAGGCCACCGAATATCGCGCCGCCCAGGCCGACCATCAGGATCGGCCAGCGCGCCGGCGAACCCAGCACCCGGGCACTTGCGCGGCGACTGATGCCGACACGGCTGGAGGACGGCTGTGGCTGACGGGCCAGATGGTTGAAGATCAGCAACCCGAGGAGCGCCGCCAGCGCGGCGGCGTGAAAGGCCACCTGCATCGGCAAGTCGAACAGGCTGGCCAGTTTACCCACCAGCGGTGCCGAGCCGATGCCGCTCATCATGCTGCCCGACAGCAGGGCGAAGCAGTGGGTACGCCGCTGCAGCTCGACCCGTTCGGCCACCAGGATCGGCCCCAGGGTGTAGAACGCGCCCCAGCCAAGACCCAGCACCAGGCCGCAGAGCATCAGGCCCGCCCCCGTGCCGGGAATCAGGGCAAAGCCCAGGCAGGCCGCCACCAGGCATGAGGCCGAGAGCGCGATGGCTCGCGCCGAGCCCAGTCGATCCGCCAGATGACCACTGCCGAGCACGGCGACAATCGTGCTGAGCATCGCCACGGAGATGATCTGCCCCGCATCCTGTTCATTGCCGCCCCGGCTGCTGACCAACAGTGACAGCAGGAAGGTCGAGCCGTAGGACAACGACAACAGATAACTGGCCAGGCAAAGCAGGCCGAAGCCCTGCCCGGCCACTGGCGTGCGGGTAGTGGAGTTCACGCGACAACACTCGAAAAAGACGGAAGCCGCCTTGTAGCACGGCAGGCGCAAGCGGCTGTTATACAACTACCGGAGTTGGGATCAGGCTGGAGCGAACTTTCGCCGCAGCCCCTTGCCGACACGGGTCAAGCACAGCGTCCATAAAAGTGTTTTACCGAAATCACGGGTTTTCCCTCCGGACGCTTGCCCTATCCTAGGAAGGATCTCTCACATCAGCGGAAGATCCATGAAAGCTTCGCTTCCCAGCCGCTACGCCTGTCTGGCCGGCTGTCTGCTTTTCGCCTGCATCAGCCCGTTCTTTCTCGCGACCCACACCTGGCTCTGGCCCTTTACCCTGATCTGCGCCCTGCTCAGCCTGGTGGGCCTGAACGACCTGCGCCAGACCCATCACGCGGTGCGGCGCAACTACCCGATCCTGGGCAATATCCGTTACCTGATCGAAACCATACGCCCGGAAATCCGCCAGTACCTGCTCGAAGGCGACGACGACAAGCTGCCCTTCTCCCGCGCCCAGCGTTCGCTGGTGTACGCCCGGGCCAAGAACGAAAGCGCCGAGAAGGCCTTCGGCACCCTCAACGATGTCTACCGCCCGGGCTTCGAGTTCATCAGCCACTCGATGCTGCCCAGCAACACCCCCGACCCGGCGTCGTTTCGCATCGCCATCGGCGGCCCGCAGTGCCGCCAGCCCTACTCGGCGTCGATCTTCAATATCTCGGCGATGAGTTTCGGCGCCCTGAGCGCCAATGCCATTGCCGCGCTGAACCAGGGCGCCAGGCGCGGGCGCTTTGCCCATGACACCGGCGAGGGCAGCATCAGCCCCTACCACCGCGAACACGGTGGCGACCTGATCTGGGAAATCGGCAGTGGCTACTTTGGCTGTCGCACCGCCGAGGGCCGCTTCGACCCCGAGCGCTTCGCCGAGCAGGCCCGCGATCCGCAGGTGAAGATGATCGAAATCAAGCTGAGCCAGGGCGCCAAGCCCGGGCATGGCGGGATACTGCCGGCACACAAGGTCAGCGCCGAAATCGCCGCCACCCGTGGGGTGATGATCGGCGAAGACTGCATTTCGCCCGCCGCCCACAGCGCCTTTCGCACGCCGGTGGAGTTGCTGCAGTTCATTGCGCAGCTACGTGAGTTGTCCGGCGGCAAACCGGTGGGCTTCAAGTTCTGCCTGGGCCATCCCTGGGAGTTCATGGGCATCGCCAAGGCCATGCTGGCGACCGGCATCGTGCCGGACTTCATCGTCGTCGACGGCAAGGAAGGCGGCACCGGCGCCGCGCCCCGGGAGTTCAGCGACAACATCGGCGTGCCGATGCGCGAAGGCCTGATGTTCGTGCACAACACCCTGGTCGGCCTGAACCTGCGCGACAAGGTGCGCATCGGCGCCGCCGGCAAGATCGTCAGCGCCTTTGATATTGCCAGCGTGCTGGCCATCGGTGCGGACTGGGTCAACTCGGCGCGCGGCTTCATGTTCGCCATTGGCTGCATCCAGTCGCAAAGCTGCCACACCAACCAGTGCCCGACCGGCGTAGCCACCCAGGACCCGCTGCGCCAGCGCGCGCTGGTAGTACCGGACAAGGCCGAGCGGGTCTACAGCTTCCATCGCAACACCCTGCACGCCCTGGCCGAGATGCTCGCCGCTGCCGGGCTCGACCATCCCTCGCAACTCAAGCCCAAGCACCTGGTGCGACGCATCAGCGCCAGCGAGATTCGCCTGTTTTCCCAGCTGCATGTGTTCCTCAAGCCCGGTGAGTTGCTCAGCGGCTCGATCGACAGTGAGTTCTATGCACGGATGTGGCGGATGGCCCGCAGCGACAGCTTCGAACCGGAGACGGGGGAAGTGATGGCGATCAAGCCGGCGGTTCAGCGCAAGGTGACGGCGCCAGCTTGATTGTGCAGATCGCGGGGCAAGCCCGCTCCTACAGGAGCGAAACTTGCCCGCAATTGATCAGAAGATGCTGATCGGGTACTCGATGAATACGCGGACTTCGTTGCCGTCGTCGTTGTAGCCGTTCAGGCGAACGCTCTCGGAGGTACGCAGGAACGAACCACGCAGTTTGACGGACAGGTCCTTGGCAGGGCCTTCCTGAACCACGTACTTGAACTGGTTGAAGATCTCGCGCTCGGTACCTTCGCCGAAGCCGTGGGTGTTGATGTTGTCACCACGCACGTAGGCCACTTTGTAGGTCAGGCCCGGCACGCCGAAGGCGCCGAAGTCCAGGCCGTAGCCCAGCTGCCAGGAACGCTCGTCTTCAGCGTTGAAGTCGGACCAGTAGGAGTTGGCCAGGTAGATGGTCGAACCACCGTCACCCACGCCGCCAGCGTTCTGGTAGAAGCCGTACTGGTAACCAGTGTCACCGGTGCTGCGCTGGTGCGCGATGGTGATCGAGTGCGGACCGAAGGCGTAGGTCGCAGCCAGGCTCCAGATGGTGTTGGAGTCACCGGTCAGGCCTGCGGCGGAGACGTACTTCTTGTCGATGTCCGACTTGTAGCCGTTGAAGTCCAGGGTCAGCGACTGGTCGTCGGCAATCGGGTGAACGTAGTTCACGCCCAGGTAGTGCTTCTTCAGCACGTCTTCGACGTCGGAGGTGTACAGGGAGGCCGACAGGTTGTCGGTGAACTTGTAGCTGCCGCCGAATACGTTGATCGACTTCAGGCCACCGCTGTCACGGCCTTCGGCACTCTTGCGGGCTTCCTGGGTGAAGCGACCGGCGTTGACTTCCAGGCCGGAGATTTCACGCGAGGTCAGCAGGGTACCGGTGTAGCTTTCCGGCAGCAGGCGACCGTCGTCGTACTGCAGTACCGGCAGTTCCGGCATCTGGTCACCGTACTTGAGCACAGTGTTGGAGATGCGGAATTTCACGGCCGCGCCACCACGGGCGAGGTTGTGCGGGGAATTCTGCGGGTTGCTTGGCGAGTCGCCATCACCCGGTTTGAAGAAGTCGATACCGCCGCCGCCGTTGCGACCTTTACCACCGTCCAGACGCACGGCGTACAGACCGAAGGCGTCGACACCGACACCGACGGTGCCCTGGGTGTAGCCGGAGGAGAACTTGCCGATGAAGGCCTGGCCCCACTCGCTCTGGTCCTCGGTACCGTGCTTCTTGTCGCGGTTGATGAAACCGTTGCGCAGCAACAGGCTGGCGCTGCTGTCTTCTACGAAGCCTTTGGCTGCGGCCTGGTCATTGGCCATGGCCTGAGTCGCTGCCATGAGCCCCAGCGCGATCAGGCTGATCCTGGTTTTCAACATTTTATTTTCCTTATTGCTTAGTCAAAGACGCTCTGCGGCCGACGCCAAAAACCACGCCCCCTGCGTGGGTTGACGCTCACGGGTCTGAAAACAAAAAGCCCGCATGCGAGTTCTCGCAGCGGGCCTTTTATTCTGGACTCTTGGCCGATGGGCCTACAGGCGTTGATCGAATCCTATCCGCGTGCAGATCAATGTGTCAAAAATTCGTGAAAAGACGCGAAAACCGATTTTCTTTCCGCACTTTAACATCATGAAATATTTAGAAACAAATACCCGTGACAGCCGCCTAGAAACAATTAACACAAGCAAATAACAAGCATTATCATTCGCGACCCATTTTTCCCACCGTCCACACATTTATGCCCTCGCGGATGTCTTTCATGCCTGCCCCTTGCCGTCTGTCACCCTTGTCGTTGGGTGTCTCCCTGTTCCTCAGTTCCGGCCTGGCCTTCGCCGCCAGCACCACCCTGCCCGAGCTTTCGGTGACCGCCGAAAGCGAACGCGACCGGGATGATCCACGGGTCCAGGAGGTCACCACCGCCACCCGCACCTCGACACCGGCACGCTATGTGCCCCAGACCATCGACGCGGTGAAGACCAGCAATGTGCTGGAATACGGCACCAACGATCTGGGCAAGGCCTTGAGCGGTATCCCCAACGTCAGCAGCGGCGCCGATACCCGCTTCGACAGCGTGCGCATCCGCGGCTTCGATGCCAGCAACGACTTCTACCTGGACGGCATCCGCGACGACAGCCAGTACGTGCGCGACCTGCATAACATCGAGCGGATCGAGGTACTCAAGGGCCCGGCGGCGGTGCTGTATGGCCGTGGCAGCCAGGGCGGCATCGTCAACCGCGTGAGCAAGCTGCCCGAAGCCGGCCGGCGCTCGAGCATCGAGGCCCAGGGCGGCAGCGAAGACCTGCGCAGTCTGTATGCCGACCTCAGCGCCGACCCGACCGACACCATCAGCCTGCGCCTGAACATGGGCAACCAGGACAACAACAGCTTCCGCGACGGCATCGACGGCAGCCGCCAGCTGTTCGCCCCGTCCATGAGCTGGCAGCTGACCCCGGACCTGAACTGGCTGGTGCAGTACGAGTACAGCCGCTACAACCGCACCCCCGACCGTGGCATCCCCAGCGTCAACGGCCGCCCGGCCGATGTCGGCCGCGACACCACCTACGGCGACACCCAGCGCGACTTCATCGACGACAAGGCGCAGTCGCTGCGCTCGCGCCTGAACTACCAGCTCAGCGACAACTGGCAGGCACGCCACACCCTGGGCCTGTTCAAGCTCAACAGCGACTTCGACAACACCTACCAGACCGGCTACAACGCCACCACCAACCAGGTGATCCGCCAGCGCTGGCAGCAGGACCTCAACACCCGCAACCTGTTCAACAACCTCGAACTGGAAGGCAATTTCGACACCTTCGGCCTGCAGCACACCCTGCTGACCGGTCTTGAGTTCGGCAACCAGCGCCGCGACCCGCTGCTCTACACCGCCGCCACCTCGGGGCCCGGTGCCCGCCCGGTACCGAGCCTGGACCTGAACAACCCCAACCGTAACCTGCAGCACACCGGCACCATGGTGGTCTCCAGCAACAACCACACCGTGGTCGACAGCCGTGGCCTGTACGTCCAGGACCAGATCCGCCTGAACGATCAATGGCAAGTACTGGCCGGCGTGCGCTTCGACAGCTTCGAAGTGGAAACCACCAACAAGTTGCGCGGCATTTCCGAGCAGCAGGACAGCGACAGCACCAGCCCGCGTCTGGGTGTGGTCTATTCGCCGTGGCAGGATCACTCCTTCTATGCCTCCTGGAGCAAGACCTTCTCCCCGGTGGGCGGCGGCTTGATCGGCATTACCCCGGGCGCCGCCGGCAACACCAACGAGACCAGCCCGGAGGAAACCCGGCAGAAGGAAATCGGGGTCAAGAGCGACTGGCTGGACGATCGCCTGAGCACCACCCTGGCCATCTACGAGCTGGAGCTCTACAACCGCCGCACCAGCGACCCGAACAACCCGGGCATCACCCTGCAGACCGGCCTGCAGCGCTCGCGCGGGGTGGAGCTGACCGCCACCGGCAACATCGTCGGCAACTGGTATGTGCGCGGCGGCATCGGCGTGCAGGACGCCACCATCGTCGAAGACAACAACGGCCAGGAAGGCAACCGCGTGAGCAACGTCGCCAAGCGTAACGGCAGCCTGTTCGTGACCTGGAAACCGGAAATGGGCTGGTACGGCGAAACCGGCCTGACCCTGGTCGGCGAGCGTTATGCCGACAACCAGAACACCGCCGTGCTGCCGGGCTACGGGCGCTGGGACGCCCTGGCCGGTTTCCGCACCAAGGACTGGGACCTGCGTGCGGCGTTGAACAACATCACCGACAAGACCTACTACAGCTCGGCGACCAGCGCCGCGCAGATCCAGTTCGGCGATCCGCGCAGCCTGGTGGTGACGGGGACCTACAGCTTCTGAACACCCCTGTGGGAGGGGGGGGGGGGGGGGGGGGGGGGGGGGGGGGGGGGGGGGCCCAGCGCGCCCCCCCCCCCCCCCCCCCCCCGCGGCAAAAACAGGGCGGGAAGGGAAGGAGGGGCGCGAGGAGG
>NZ_JALRNG020000253.1:0-231 GCF_030272875.2 Pseudomonas sp. BJa5 | reverse complement strand
CGAGTACGCTCACCCACACAGGCGAAAAAGGATTAACCGCTGTGCTCGATGGCGATGTAACGGATCAGTTCCATCATGTTTACGGACTTGCCTAAACCGGCACCACCGAACAGACCAACCTTACCACCCGTGGCGAACGGGCAAACCAGGTCGATAACCTTGATGCCGGTTACCAGCAGGTCGTTGCCGCCTGCCTGGTCAGCGAAGGACGGCGCATCACGCTGGATGCCC
>NZ_JALRNG020000252.1:0-231 GCF_030272875.2 Pseudomonas sp. BJa5 | reverse complement strand
CCTTGTCAGTGCTCATGGGCCGTCCCCGTAGTGCCCGCCAATGGCTCGAGGGCCAGGCGGTGCGCGGCATGCTGGACAATCCCCGGGCGCGCCCGGCGGATGATCGCGACGGCTGCATCGACGCTTTTGGCGCGACCGCTGTACAGCAACCAGGCGGCCACAGCCGTGGCACTGCGCGAATAGCCCAGGGCGCAGCCGACCAGCAAGGGGCCCTGGTGACGCAGGTTTTCC
>NZ_JALRNG020000251.1:0-231 GCF_030272875.2 Pseudomonas sp. BJa5 | reverse complement strand
GGAAATTTGGGGCGATTGTAGATATGTCGACAGTCAATGACTATGACTAATTGCGCAACAGTCTTTGACCAACACTGTAACAATCAAGCCCTGAAAATCAGTTTCGCGACAGTTTGTCGCACACTCTGCGACACCGCTGAAACCCTTGTTCTACAAGGGTCAAAGCTTGATTCAGATAAACCCTGGTGCGACACCGAAAGAAAAATCCATTTCTTACCTGACTTGCATCAA
>NZ_JALRNG020000250.1:0-231 GCF_030272875.2 Pseudomonas sp. BJa5 | reverse complement strand
AGTGGTATGGCAATACTTTCTTCTTATTCGCATCATATTGTTCCCAAACCTTTCGGCCTTCTGTCATAGGAATGGTAAAACGGTCACCGAAGCCACGTACACCTTTTAGTGTTCCAAAATAATTATCAAATGAACGGTTTTCCTGAGTCAAAATCACAATGTGTTTAACATCTTGAATAGTTCCACTTTCAACTTTGGCGTCAATTGCTAACGCTTTTTGAATACTCAGCG
>NZ_JALRNG020000249.1:0-231 GCF_030272875.2 Pseudomonas sp. BJa5 | reverse complement strand
GGCGAAGGCCGCCGGCACGCCGGCAGAGCTTGGCACGACCAGGGTCAGCAGGCCGGAGCCGGCCTTGACCAGCAGGCTGTCGGAGTGGCCGTGGTAGCAGCCTTCGAACATGATGATGCTGTCACGGCCGGTGTAGCCGCGGGCCAGGCGAATGGCGCTCATGGTCGCTGCGGTGCCGGAGCTGACCATGCGTACCATCTCCCTCGACGGCACGATCGAGCAGACCAGGTC
>NZ_JALRNG020000248.1:0-231 GCF_030272875.2 Pseudomonas sp. BJa5 | reverse complement strand
GCATGTCATTACTCCGGATTTCAGATAAAAAAAATCCCCATGTGCATTCACTACCATGCAGATGAGGTTGAACGTCCATTTTTTTACTGGGGAGTGCACGGCGCGATCAATGAGTACCGGCCTGCTGGAAGATAAGAGGCCCGTAGTGTTTGATCGTTCATTTTTATGTGCCATCACCGACGGCCGGTAGTGTGTTCTCGACCTAAGTCTACTAGCCACGGCGACCTGAAC
>NZ_JALRNG020000247.1:0-231 GCF_030272875.2 Pseudomonas sp. BJa5 | reverse complement strand
CAGGCTCAGGATTTAGAAGGCGTAGCGGGCGCCGATCTGGAAGGTCCGCGTGGGGAACAGCACTGCCGAAGGCCGACCGAAGTTCGGATTCGGGTTCGTCGCCGAGCCCGTCCCGCCGTCGAAGCCCGTGTAGTTCTTGAAGTTGAAGACGTTGATGGCGTCGACATAGACGGACAGTTCGCCCGCGCCTGGCACATTGAAGTTCTTCGTCAGTCGAAGATCCAGGTTACG
>NZ_JALRNG020000246.1:0-232 GCF_030272875.2 Pseudomonas sp. BJa5 | reverse complement strand
GGACATCGGTATCCTCTCCACCGCCGTCACCAGCGAACAACTGCAGACCCTGCCCTTTCGCGACGATCCCCTGGTGCTGATCATGCACACGGACCATCCTCTCGCCATACGCACCAAGCTGCGCTTTGCAGATACCCTTGAACATGGCTACGTCGGCCTGTCTGCCGACAGCGCCCTGGCCCTGCACCTGGAAGAACAGGCGCTGCAGTCGGGAAGGCGCATGCAGGTGCGG
>NZ_JALRNG020000245.1:0-232 GCF_030272875.2 Pseudomonas sp. BJa5 | reverse complement strand
AGCTGGCGCAGGGTGAGGAAGGCATGGGCCGAGGCCAGGGTGCCGATCGAGACTTCGAGCATGGTCCCGCCATACAGGGCAATGCCGGCAGCCTCGGCGATGTGCGCAGTGCGCAGCACGGCGCGCGGGCCGCCGTTCTTGGCGATCTTCAGGGCGAAGATGCTGGTGGCACCGTCGGCGGCCAGGCTGAAGGCGTCCTCGACGCTTTCGATCGACTCGTCGGCCATGATCG
>NZ_JALRNG020000244.1:0-233 GCF_030272875.2 Pseudomonas sp. BJa5 | reverse complement strand
GCCGCGCGGCGCGCCCCCGCGCCCGCCCCGCCGCCCGCGGGCCCCCCCCCCCGGCCCGCGCCCCCGGGGGCCCCCCCCCGCCCCCGCCGGCCCCCCCGCCCGCCGCCCCCCCCGCCGCCGCCCCGCCCCCCCCCCGCGCAGGCTGCCGCGCGGCGCGGCACCCGGTACATCTCGGCGGCTACGATGACGTTGAGGCCGGCGGCTTTGGCGCGTACGATCTGGGCGAACGCCTC
>NZ_JALRNG020000024.1:0-92056 GCF_030272875.2 Pseudomonas sp. BJa5 | reverse complement strand
GGAGCGAGCGGTTTTGCCTACTTTTCCCAAGAGAAAAGTAGGCCGCCGTAAGGGCGGAAGGGGCCGGCAGCGTCGCCGCAATGAATGGATAAGCTCAAAGCCCCGGCACCCACCCCCAAAAAAAAGGCCAACCCGAAGGTTGGCCTTTCTCCTGCCTTGACCGCTTAAGGACGAGGCTTGCGCGAGCTGCCTGGTCGCTTGGCAACCGGAGTACCACGCTTGTTCACTTCGCTCGGACGTTCGGCGACGGTGCTACGACCCCGCCCACTGTCCTTGCGTGGTGCCTCGCCACGCCCTGCGTCTTTACGCGGCGCTTCGCCACGCGGCTGGCGGGCAGGCGCCTCGGCGGCACCGGCATCCTTGGCCGGACGCAGCGTGCGCACGCGCTCGCCACGGCCCAGCGGACGAGTGGACTTGCGCTGCAGGCGCTCCAGCTTGTCCTTGGACTTGTGGTTGAGCACCGGCATGGCTACCGGGGTCAGGCCCACTTCGGCCGCCAGGATGTCCACTTCCTGCTGGCTCATTTCGCGCCAGCGGCCCATCGGCAGGTCGGAGTTGAGGAACACCGGACCGAAACGCACGCGCTTCAGGCGGCTGACCACCAGGCCCTGGGATTCCCACAGGCGACGTACTTCACGGTTGCGACCTTCCATCACCACGCAGTGGTACCAATGGTTGAAGCCTTCACCGCCTGGTGCTTCCTGGATGTCGGTAAAGCGCGCAGGGCCGTCCTCGAGCACGACACCGGCCTTGAGGCGGGCGATCATGTCTTCGTCGACTTCACCACGCACGCGCACGGCGTACTCGCGGTCCATCTCGTAGGACGGGTGCATCAGGCGGTTGGCCAGCTCACCGTCGGTGGTGAACATCAGCAGGCCAGTGGTGTTGATGTCCAGGCGGCCGATGTTGATCCAGCGGCCTTCTTTCGGCCGTGGCAGGCGATCGAACACGGTCGGACGGCCTTCAGGGTCGTCACGGGTGCAGATCTCGCCGTCGGGCTTGTTGTACATGATCACCCGGCGCACGGTCTCGGCAGACTCTTCACGCTTGATCAGGCGGCCATCGACGGAAATCGCGTCATGCAGGTCGACACGCTGGCCGAGGGTGGCATCGACGCCGTTGACCTTGATCCGGCCCTGGCTGATCCAGGCCTCGACATCGCGGCGCGAGCCCACGCCGATACGCGCGAGCACTTTTTGCAGCTTCTCGCCTGATGGCGGCAGTGGCTGGGTTTCTTGCAGGTCTTTATCACTCATCTGGGCACCTCCCGGTGTAGGAATGGAAAACTGGCTTGGCGCACTCGCGCCAAAAAGGGTCGCAAATCATACGCTGATCGCGACCGAAGCGCACCTGAGACTAGTCGATTTCGGCAAAGTTGCCGGGACTTTCCGCCCGAAGGCCGACGTTACTCGCGCGGCGTCTCGGGTTCGGTCTCCAGCGGCTCGGCGGCGTCTTCGACCGACGACTCGTCGAGCAGGTCGTCGAAATCGGTCTTGAGCCCTTCTTCCATGGCATCCAGCTCGGTCAGCAGGGTGCGAAAGCTGGTTTCCTCCGGCGCAGGCTCAGGCTCGGCACTGGCGTCGGCCAGGGCCTGCAGGTGGGCGGGCACCGGCGCGTCGTCGAGGTCCAGCACAGGTGCAGGTTCGGGCTCCATTTCGCGCAACTCGGCCAGCGGTGGCAGCTCGTCGAGGTTCTTCAGGTTGAAATGGTCGAGGAACGCCTTGGTGGTGGCGAACATCGCCGGTTTGCCCGGCACTTCCCGGTAGCCGACGATGCGGATCCACTCGCGCTCGAGCAGGGTCTTGATGATGTTGCTGTTGACCGCAACGCCGCGCACGTCTTCGATTTCGCCACGGGTGATGGGCTGACGGTAGGCGATCAGCGCCATGGTCTCCAGCAGGGCACGGGAGTAACGCTGCGGGCGTTCTTCCCACAAACGCCCGACCCAGGGGGCGTAGTCCTCGCGGATCTGCAAGCGGTAGCCGGACGCCACCTCCTTGAGCTCGAAGGCGCGACCGTTGCAAGACTTGCGCAGCACTTCCAGGGCTTTCTTGAACACCGCAGGTTCCGGGCGTTCGGCTTCCTCGAACAGCTCGTAGAGCCGTTCCAGCGATTGCGGTTTACCCGAGGCCAGGAGAAAGGCTTCGAGCAGGGGCGCCAGGTCGCGCGGGTCTGTCAGGTTCATGGCGTTGCTTGGTCACTCGACGCGGGCGCGGACGTGGATCGGCGCAAAGGGTTCATTCTGCACCAGTTCGATCAGGGATTCCTTCACCAGTTCGAGAATGGCCATGAAGGTCACCACTACGCCGAGCTTGCCTTCCTCGGCGCTGAACAGCTCGACGAAAGGCACGAAACCACCGCCCTTGAGGCGTTCGAGCACTTCGCTCATGCGCTCGCGGGTCGACAGCGCCTCGCGGCTGACCTGGTGGCTTTCGAACAGGTCGCCACGGCGCATCACCTCAGCCATGGACACCAGCAGCTCTTCCAGGCTGACCTCCGGCAACAACTTGCGCACCTTGGCCTGGGGCGCATCCAGACGCGGTACCACGACCTCGCGGCCAACCCGGCTCAAGCCATCGATGCCTTCGGCCGCCGCCTTGAAGCGCTCGTATTCCTGCAGCCGGCGGATCAGTTCGGCGCGCGGGTCGCCCTCTTCTTCCTCGACCTCGGTCGAACGCGGCAGGAGCATGCGCGACTTGATCTCGGCCAGCATCGCCGCCATCACCAGGTACTCGGCGGCCAGTTCCAGGCGCACGGTCTTCATCAGTTCGACATAGCCCATGTACTGGCGGGTGATTTCCGCCACGGGGATATCGAGGATGTCGACGTTCTGCTTGCGGATCAGGTACAGCAGCAAGTCCAACGGGCCTTCGAAGGCCTCCAGAAACACTTCCAGGGCATCCGGCGGGATATACAGGTCCACCGGCATCTCGGTCAGGGCCTGGCCGTAGACCAGCACCAGCGGCAGCTCCTGCTGGGCGCCTGCTTGCGGGTCGATGCTCGGCTCGGCGGTCGGTGCCTGGCTCACGCTTCGACCATGAACGGTGCCGGGTCGCCGCAACCGACGCGGATCACTTCCGGCTCGTCGCCGGTCAGGTCGATCACGGTGGACGCCTTGAGGTCGCCAAACCCACCATCGATGATCAGGTCGACATGGTGTTCGAGGCGCTGGCGGATCTCGTAGGGATCGGTCATCGGCTCCTCGTCGCCCGGCAGGATCAGGCTGACGCTCATCAAGGGTTCGCCCAGTTCCTCCAGCAGCGCCAGCAGGATGGGGTTCTGCGGTACACGCAGGCCGATGGTGCGGCGCTTCTCGTGCAGCAGCAGCCGCGGTACTTCGCGGGTGCCGTTGAGGATGAAGGTGTAGGGGCCGGGTACATGGGCCTTGAGAATGCGGAAAATGCCGGTATCGATCTTGGCGAACAGGCCCAGCTGCGACATGTCGCAGCACATCAAGGTGAAGTTGTGGGTCTTGTCCAGCTGGCGCAGGCGGCGAACCCGCTCCACGGCATTCTTGTCACCGATCTGGCAGCCCATGGCGTAGGCCGAGTCGGTGGGATAGACCACCACCCCGCCCTTGCGGATGATGTCGACGGCCTGTTTGATCAGGCGCGGCTGCGGGTTCTCCCCATGAATCTGGAAAAATTGACTCACACTATCTTCCTGTTCAGACGGCCGCGATAGGCTGCTCATGTTTGAATCGACGCCACAGCGGTGGCAGGTCCTCCGGCAATGGCCGGTAGGCACCGATCTCACCCCAGGTGCCTGGGCCATGGAAATCACTGCCGGCGCTGGCCAGCAGACCGAACTCACGGGCGAGGATGGACATAGTCCCCACCTGCTCGGCCGGCATCATCCCATTGACCACTTCCAGTGCCTGGCCGCCTGCTTGAATATAGTCGGCAATCAGCCGGCGGCGCTTGCTGCGTGTTAATTCATAGTGCATCGGGTGGGCCAGGCTCACCCAGGCACCGGCATTGCGCAGGGTCTGCACGGTGTCGTCCAGGCTCGGCCAGTGCAGTTTGACGTCCCCCAGCTTGCCGGCGCCCAACCACTTGCGAAATGCCTCGGCGCGGTCTCGGACGTGGCCTGCGCGTACCAGGTACTCGGCAAAATGCGGGCGTGCCGGGGCATTGCCGCTGTCGCCCAGCTCCTGCTGGATGGCCCGTGCGCCATCCAGTGCGCCGGGCATGCCCTTGAGGCCCAACCGTCGGTCGATTTCTTCGGCGCGCAGCCAGCGGCCGCGGTGCAACGCCTCGATCGCCTCCAGCAACGGGGCGGCGTCGAGGGCGAAGTTGTAGCCCAGGACATGGATGGTCGCGCCGCCCCAGGTGCACGACAATTCCACCCCGCTGACCCACTGCATGCCCAGGGCCTGGGTGGCGGCGCGCGCCTCGAGCTGGCCGTCGAGGGTGTCGTGGTCTGTCAGGGAGAGCATCCGCACGCCGTGCTCATGGGCCCGGGCGACCAGTACCGTCGGCGTCAGGGCGCCGTCGGAGGCGGTACTGTGGCAGTGCAGATCAACATTCATAGGTGGCGCTTTCGCTGTCTTTGATGTTTGTTATTATGCCGTCACATCCTGCTTCTGGCTGCCACTGTGAAACAATTCATCGATTTCATCCCGCTGTTCCTGTTCTTCATCGTCTACAAGCTTGACCCGCGTGCCGTCGAATTCGCCGGCCACAGCGTCGAGCTGGGCGGTATCTACAGCGCCACGGCCATGCTGATCCTCAGTTCCCTGGTGGTCTATGGCGCCCTGTTCATCCGCCAGCGCAAGCTGGAGAAAGGCCAATGGCTGACCCTGGTCGCCTGCCTGGTGTTCGGTGGCCTGACCCTGACCTTCCACAGCGAAACCTTCCTCAAGTGGAAGGCCCCGGTGGTCAACTGGCTGTTCGCCCTGGCCTTTGCCGGCAGCCACTTCGTCGGCGACCGGGTGTTGATCAAGCGCATCATGGGCCATGCCGTCAGCCTGCCGGACGGCGTCTGGACCCGCCTGAACCTGGCCTGGATCGGCTTTTTCCTGTTCTGCGGCGCGGCCAACCTGTTCGTGGCCTTCACCTTCCAGGACATCTGGGTCGACTTCAAGGTGTTCGGCAGCCTGGGCATGACCGTATTGTTCCTGGTGGCCCAGGGCGTTTACCTGTCCCGCCACCTGCACGACAGCGACCCCACCACGCCGCCTTCAACCCCGAAGCAAGAGGATTGACATGCTCTACGCCATCATCGCCAGCGACGTTGCCGACTCCCTGGAAAAACGCCTGGCCGCCCGTCCGGCGCACATCGAACGCCTGCAACAACTCAAGGCCGAAGGTCGCGTAGTGCTGGCCGGCCCGCATCCGGCCATCGACAGCAACGACCCGGGCGCCGCCGGTTTCAGCGGCAGCCTGATCGTCGCCGAGTTCGACTCCCTGGCCGCGGCCCAGGCCTGGGCCGATGCCGATCCGTACATCGCCGCCGGTGTCTACGACAAGGTCGTGGTCAAGCCGTTCAAGCAAGTCCTGCCCTGATCCGCTGCACACGGTGCGCCGCCGGGCGCACCGTTCCCGCCCTTTACCTGCGCAATTGCTCATTATTCTCGTCTGCCAGCCGACAACCTGCTGAATCGACAAGAATCAGGAGTTCCCATGCGTCTAGGTCCGTTGTCCCTGTTGCTGTGCCTGTTGCTGCTGAGCCCGCAAGCCTTGGCAGAAGAGGCCACCGCCAGCACCCCGCTGTCGCTCAGTGCCGGTAGCCAGATCACCGAGTTGCAGCAGCGCCTGAAGGAAAGCGAGCGCCTGCGCGAAGCGCTGACCGAGCAATTGCACAACGCCGACAGCGAACGCGAAAGCGCCCAACTGACCCGCCTGCGCCAGGAGAACCAGCGCCTGAAGCTGGCCATCAAGGAACTGCAGGCCAGCGCCCCGGCCCGACTGATTACCGACCAGCAGCAATGGTTCCTGATTGGCGGCGCAGTTGCCCTGTTGGCCGCACTCTGCGGTATCTTTGCCAGCGGCGGACACAGAAAGCGTCGGCAATGGTTGAATTGAGTGAGTCATGAGCGAGCTGTTACTGATTGATGATGACGAGGAACTCTGCGAGCTGCTGGGCAGCTGGCTGACCCAGGAGGGCTTTGTGGTGCGTGCCTGCCACGATGGCCAGAGCGCGCGCAAGGCCCTGGCCACGCAGGCTCCGGCCGCCGTGGTGCTGGACGTGATGCTGCCCGACGGCAGCGGCCTGGAGCTGCTCAAGCAACTGCGCAGCGAACATGCCGACTTGCCGGTGCTGATGCTCTCGGCCCGTGGCGAGCCGCTGGACCGCATCCTCGGCCTGGAACTGGGCGCCGACGATTACCTGGCCAAACCCTGCGACCCGCGTGAACTGACCGCCCGCCTGCGCGCCGTGCTGCGCCGCAGCCACCCCAGCACCCCGCCCAGCCAACTGGAAATCGGCGACCTGTGCTTCAGCCCGGCGCGTGGCGTGGTCAGCATCGACCAGCACGAGCTGACCCTGACCCTCTCCGAAAGCCGCATCCTCGAAGCCTTGCTACGCCAGCCGGGCGAGCCGCTGGACAAACAGGAACTGGCGCAGATCGCCCTGGGCCGCAAGCTGACCCTGTACGACCGTAGCCTGGACATGCACGTCAGCAACCTGCGCAAGAAGATCGGCCCGCACCCCGATGGCCGTCCGCGCATCGTCGCCCTGCGCAGCCGCGGCTATTACTACAGCCGGTAATGTCAGTAATGCGGGCGGGCATCTTTACTCAAGCTTTACGCTTGCCTGACCGCCGTTGACCTTGATCTCCCTAGACTGGGCACATCCGGTAATCACCGGCCCCTGAAAGGAGAGACACCATGCGCAAGACCCTTATCGCCCTGATGTTCGCTGCCGCACTGCCGACCGTCGCCATGGCCATGCCAGAAGACGGCTCGCGCCATGGCGATCACCACCGCGGTGGAGCGCCTTTCGCCCAGCTGGACCTGACCCGCGAACAGCGCCAGCAGATCCGCACGCTGATGGGCGAGCAGATGAAGAGCCGTCATGAAATCACCCAGCGCTACCTGGAAAAACTCCCGGCAGCCGACCAGAAGGCCCTGAAGGACGAGCTGAAGGCCAAGAAGGACAAGACCCAGGCCGACATCCGTGCCCTGCTCAAGCCCGACCAGCAGAAGAAGTTCGACGAGCTGAAGAAAGAGCAGGATGCACGCAGCGCCGAATGGAACGAGTTCAAGGCCTGGAAGGCTGAAAAAGCCACCAAGGCCCAGTAAGCTGTCAGCCACCCGCCCGACCTGCCTCCCGGCAGGCCGGGCTTTTGCCGTTGAAGGAGCCTCCCTTGCGTTCATTGTTCTGGCGCATCCTGGCCAGTTTCTGGCTGGCCATTGCCCTGGTCGCCGGCCTGTCGATCCTGCTCGCGCACATGCTCAACCAGGACGCCTGGATCCTCAGCCGCCATCCGGGCCTCAACACCCTGGCGCAGAAGTGGACCCAGCGGTACGAACAGGAAGGTCCGGATGCCGCGCAGCACTTTCTTGAACGGCGCAAACACCACTACAACATCGACGTGCAGGTGCTCAACGACAGCGGCGACGCCGTGGTGCCCGGCACCTTTCCGCGTCGTGCGGCGGCATTCGAGGCGCGGCGCAACAACGACGACCGCCGCCTGCCGTGGCGCCGGCTGACCGAGGAATACACCAGCCCCGAGAGCGGTGAAACCTACCTGCTGATCTACCGTATCCCACACCCGGAACTGGACGCCTGGCACCGCGACAGCCTGCTCTGGCCGCTGAGTGCCTTAGGCATTGCCCTGGTGGTGCTGACCCTGTTCAGCCTGCTGGTGACCCTGTCCATCACCCGCCCACTGAGCCGCTTGCGTGGCGCGGTACACGACCTGGGCCAGACCACCTACCAGCAGAACAGCCTGGCGCGCCTGGCCGCTCGCCGCGATGAGTTTGGCGTGCTGGCCAATGACTTCAACCGCATGGGCGCTCGCCTGCAGAGCCTGATCGGCAGCCAGCGCCAGCTGTTGCGCGACGTGTCCCATGAATTGCGCTCGCCCCTGGCGCGCCTGCGCATTGCCCTGGCGCTGGCCGAGCGCGCCGGGCCTGAACAACGCCAGGCGCTGTGGCCACGCCTGACCCGTGAGTGCGACCGCCTGGAAGCGCTGATCAGCGAAATCCTGGTGCTGGCCCGGGTCGATGCCGAGCAGGCGCGGGCTGAACCGGTGGACCTGGATGCGCTGCTGCAGAGCGTGCACAAGGATGCCCAACTGAGTGCACCAGAACAGGATATCCAGTTGCGCCACGACAGCGGCCTGAGCCTGCAGGGCTGGCCGACGCTGGTCGAGCGGGCGCTGGACAACCTGCTGCGCAACGCCCTGCGCTTCAACCCGCCGGGGCAGCCCATCGAAGTCAGCGGGGTGCGCGACAACGAGCGAATCGTGCTCAGCGTCCGTGACCATGGCCCGGGGGTGGCCGATGAGCACCTGGCGCAGTTGGGCGAGCCGTTCTTCCGCGCCCCCGGCCAGAGCGCCGCTGGCCATGGCCTGGGCCTGGCGATTGCGCGCAAGGCGGCGGAACGGCATGGGGGGAATTTGAGCCTGGCCAATCACCCTGAAGGGGGATTCGTGGCACGCCTGGAATTGCCGTTGGCCGGGCCGGGCAGTGCCTGACGTTAGATAGGCGGTGCCTCTATCGCAGGCTTTGCCAGCTCCCACAAGAGCCAATGCCGGCCACCGATCTGTGGGAGCCGGCGTAGCCGGCGATGAGGCCGGCACAGCCGCTACAAAACCTTACTCGCCCCAGGCCCTGACAAAATCGGCGGTCGCCAGCACCGGTGCGGTGCGCGGCTCGCTGAGCGGGGTACCCAGGTAGAGGAAGCCAATGATCTCCTCGCCCTCGGCCAGCTCCAGCCCCTTGGCCACATGGTTGTCGTAGGCAAGATCACCGGTACGCCACATCGCCCCCACGCCCTGGGCATGGGCCGCCAACAGAATGCCATGAGCCGCACAGGCCGCCGACAGACGCTGCTCCGACTGGGGAATCTTGAAGTGATTCTGCAAACGGGCGATCGCCACCACCAGCAAGGGCGCGCGCAACGGCATGGCCCGGGCCTTGTCCAGCGCTGCCTGGTTGGCATCACCTTTGGCCTGCACCGCCTCGGCGAACAGTTCTCCGAGTTTTTCCCGTGCCGCACCTTCGATGGTCAGGAACCGCCAGGGCCGCAACTGGCCATGGTCCGGGGCGCGCAAGGCGGCCTGGAACAAAGCCTCGCGCTGCGCGGCATTGGGCGCTGGCTCCACCAGGCGTGGTACGGAAACACGGTTGAGCAATGCGTCGAGAGCCTCCATCGGCTACCCCCTGAATAGAAATGTGCAGCTATTCTAGCGTTTACTTAAAAAGGTCCATAGGTAGAATGGCGCCCTTCCGCACCGAGTCAGAGCAGATCACATGGCGTTGCCGACTTTAAGGACTATTGGTTTCATCATCGGCATCTTCCTGATCACCCTGGCGATCAGCATGGTCGTGCCCATGGCCACCCTGGTGATCTTCGAGCGCACCGGCGACCTGCCGTCGTTCCTCTGGTCGAGCATGATCACCTTCATCGCCGGCCTGGCCCTGGTGCTCCAGGGCAAGCCCGAGCACGTGCACTTGCGCCCGCGTGACATGTACCTGCTGACGGTCAGCAGCTGGCTGGTGGTGGGCGTCTTCGCCGCCCTGCCCTTCCTGCTGACCCAGCACATCAGCTACACCGACGCCTTCTTCGAAAGCATGTCCGGCATCACCGCCACCGGCGCCACGGTGCTCAGCGGCCTGGACAGCATGTCGCCGGGCATCCTGATGTGGCGCTCGTTGCTGCACTGGCTCGGCGGTATCGGCTTTATCGCCATGGCCGTGGCGATCCTGCCATTGCTGCGCATCGGTGGCATGCGCCTGTTCCAGACCGAGTCCTCGGACCGCTCCGAGAAGGTCATGCCCCGCTCGCACATGGTCGCCAAGTCGATCGTGGCGGTGTACATCGGCATCACAGCTATTGGCAGCCTGGCCTTCTGGCTGGCGGGCATGAGCACCTTCGATGCCATCAACCACGCCATGTCGGCAATTTCCACCGGCGGTTTCTCCACCTCCGACCAGTCCCTGGCCCACTGGCCGCAGCCAGCGGTGCACTGGGTGGCGATTGTGGTGATGATCCTCGGCAGCCTGCCCTTCGCCCTCTACGTCTCCACCCTGCGCGGCAACCGCAAGGCGCTGATCAAGGACCAGCAGGTCCAGGGCCTGCTGGCGATGCTGCTGGTGACTTGGGTGGTGCTGGGCACCTGGTACTGGGCCACCACCGATCTGCACTGGCTGGAGGCCTTGCGCCACGTGGCGCTGAACGTGACCTCGGTGGTCACCACCACGGGCTTCGCCCTGGGCGACTACAGCCTGTGGGGCAACTTCTCGCTGATGCTGTTCTTCTACCTGGGCTTCGTCGGCGGCTGCTCCGGCTCGACCGCAGGCGGCATCAAGACCTTCCGCTTCCAGGTTGCCTACATCCTGCTCAAGGCCAACCTCAATCAGCTGATCCACCCGCGTGCGGTGATCAAGCAGAAGTACAACGGCCACCGCCTGGACGAAGAGATCGTCCGCTCGATCCTGACCTTTTCGTTCTTCTTCGCCATCACCATCTGCGTGATCGCCCTGCTGCTGTCCTTGCTCGGGGTCGACTGGATGACTGCCCTGACCGGCGCCGCCAGCACCGTTTCAGGCGTCGGCCCGGGCCTGGGCGAAACCATTGGCCCGGCCGGCAACTTCGCCAGCCTGCCGGATGCGGCCAAGTGGATCCTGTCCGCCGGCATGCTGCTCGGCCGCCTGGAGATCATTACCGTGCTGGTACTGTTCATGCCGGCGTTCTGGCGTCACTGACCGGCCGTCATTCCTTGCCGCTCCGGCGCCGGGGCCACAGCGCCCCCGCCCAGGCGCAAACGGTACTCGCCGGGGGTGACGTCGAACCAGCGGCGAAACGCCCGGAAGAAGTTGCTCGGGTCGGCAAACCCCAGCAGGTAGGCGGTTTCCAGCAAGGTCATGTTCGGTTGCGCCAGGTACTGCTCGGCCAGTTCTCGACGGGTGTCGTCGAGCAGGGTCTGGAAACTGGTGCCTTCTTCCTGCAGGCGTCGCTGCAAGGTGCGCTGGGACAGGTGCAGGGCCTGGGCCACGGTCTCGCGCTTGGGTTCGCCCTGGGGCAACATCCGGCACAACACCTGGCGGGCACGGTGGGTCACCCGGCTTTCGGAAAACCGCGCCAGGTACTCACCGGCAAAGCGATCGTGCAAGGTGGCCATGGCCTCGTTGGCCGTGGGCAACGGCGCCTCCATGTCGGCACGCTCGAACACCAGCGCATCATAGGGGGCAGCGAACACCAGCGGTGCATGAAAAGCCGTCTTGTAGGGCGTAATGTCCGCCGGTTGCGGCCCCTGGATCAACACCCGCCGGGGCTGGATCACCCGTCCGCTGAGCCAGCTGCACAGCGACAAGGCGCAGGCCAGCGAAGCTTCGGCGCTGTGCCGGGTCGGTGGCAGGTGGTCGCCATGAACCGTCAGGATCAAGGCATAACCGTCCGGTTCCAGACGGAAACTCAAGTCCGAGCTTTCGGCGATGATGCGCTGGTAGCGCACCAACCGCTCGAAACCGTCGGCCAGGGTGCGGCTCGACATCAAGGCATAGCCGACCACATGGAAGGACGCCGGGCGCACCACCCGCGCCATGTTCAGGCCGATGGCCTGGTTGCCCGACAGGTCGACCGCCAGTTGCCACAGGCGGGTCATGGAATCCTGGGTAAAGCGGGCATCAGGGTCGTCCAGCGCGGCGAAATCCAGGCCGAGCTGCTTGAACATGGCACGGCAATCCAGCCCTTCCAGCTCGAGTGCCTTGACGATCCCTGATGCCCAGCTTGCTGACGTGGTTCTTTCGCTCATGGCTGGCTTCTTATAGTCGAACTGTCCGCTCCTGCGGCGAACTCAAAGGATAGTCAATTGGCGCCTATTGTCACTGCCCTGCAGTGTCGGTCACTCTAGACTCGGATCAGGCTCCACGCCGTGTATCTTCGTCAGCACCGACAGACACAGGAGCAGCGTCGTGAACAGTCCTCAGCAATTTCGCAGTTTTGCCGAGTTCTATCCCTTCTACCTGGAAGAACACCGCCACCCCACCTGCCGTCGCCTGCACTTCGTCGGCACCAGCCTGGTCATCGCCCTGCTCGCCTACACCCTGGGCAGTGGCCAGTGGGCCCTGCTGCTGGCGGTGCCGTTCGCCGGCTACGGCTTTGCCTGGGTCGGCCACTTCTTTTTCGAGAAGAACCGCCCGGCCACCTTCAAGCATCCGCTCTACAGCCTGATCGGCGACTTCGCCATGTACCGCGACATGCTGCGCGGCAAGGTGTCCTTCTGATTTCGGCCCACAAGGTCAGCAAGCCGTCTTCAGCGGCCACTGTTCCGACAGGCGGTCAGGCTACAGTGGTTTTGCCCATCGCAACCCTGGAGCGCCGATGAACCAGCAGGCTCGTTTCACCCACATGCAAGATGGCACCCAGCAGGACTGGGCGATCATCGCCAGTGATTTCAGGGCCTATGCCAGCCAGCTGGCCGAGCGCATCCTGGCACACCTGCGCCTGCTCGACGGCGATTTCGGCGGTTTTCCCATCGACCGCCTGAGCCACTCGCTGCAAACCGCCACTCGCGCCTTTCGCGACGGGCGCGACGAGGAATACGTGATCTGCGCGCTGCTGCACGATATCGGCGACACCTTGGGCAGCTACAACCACCCGGACATCGCCGCCGCCATCCTCAAGCCCTTCGTCAGCCCGGAAAACCTGTGGATGGTGGAAAAGCACGGGATCTTCCAGGGCTATTACTTCTTCCACCACCTGGGCATGGATCGGCACCTGCGCGAGCAGTTCCAGGATCATCCGCAGTACCAGCAGACCATCGAGTTCTGCGCCCGCTACGATGCCGCCGCGTTCGATCCGGCCTACGACAACCTGCCCCTGAGCTTGTTCGAGCCGATGCTCAAGCGCCTGTTCGCCCAACCGCGCCAGTCGATCTACAAGGCCGCCCTGCAATCGATGGCTGAAAACGCCTGACTGCAGCTGTGGGAGCGGCGGTGCGAAGACTCGACTTGCCCGCACTACAATCTGGCGGGTAGGCGCGGGCTTGCCCCGCGATACAATCTGGCTGACAGTACACAATCGCGGGGCAAGCCCGCTCCTACCAGGAGGGCTCAGCAATGAGCAGCGCCTCGATACTTTCCCTGCGCCACTACCGTCACGACCTGATTGCCCACAGCCACCAGCACCCACAGTTGGTGTTCGGCCTGCGTGGGCAACTGGAGTTCGAGGTCGAAGGTCGCAGCGGCCGGGTCGATCGCCAGGGCCTGATGGTGATACCGGCCGGCGCCCACCATAGCTGCGGCAGCCCCGGCGGCAGCCATTGCCTGGTGCTCGATGTGCCAGACGACACCTGGCTGGCCCACAGCCTGGGCAGCCATGCCCTGGCCAGCCAGCGCCTGCTCGACCAGCCCGGACCGCTGAACCTGGACAACCGCCAGCAGCAACTGGTCGACTGGCTGGCAGCAAGCCCGGTGGCCGACCCGTTGATCGCCCAGCAAGGCGCCGTGCTGCTGCTTGCCAGCCTGAGCCAGGCAAGCCCGGCCGCGGTGGTGCACAAGTTGCTGCCCTATGCGGCCTTCGACGCACATATCGACCAGTATGCCGCCTACCCCTTGCAAGTGGCGGACCTGGCGCGCCTGGCCGGCCTGTCCAGCGCCCGCCTGCATACGCGCTTCGTCAGCGAAGCCGGCATGACGCCCATGGACTACGTCCGCCAGCGGCGCCTGCTGCAGGGGCGCAGGCTGCTGGTGGAAAGCGACCTGGCCATCGGCGAGATCGCCAGCCGGGTCGGCTACAGCTCCCAGAGTGCCTTTTCCGCCGCCATGCTCAAGGCCTTCGGCTGTTCGCCCCGGGCGTTAAGGCGCGAGTCCGGCGACAACTGACGCGAGGAACGCGACAGACAGCCGCGGCCACGGCTTCGTACACTGGCCGGGCTGTCCTGCCTCTTTCAAGGATCATCATGAACCACCGTACCGCACTCGGCGCCCTGCACATCGGCGCGCTGTTCTTCGGCCTCACCGGGGTCTTCGGCAAACTGGCCCAGGCCACGCCGTCGCTCATCGTCTTCGGTCGCGCCGCCTTTGCCGTGCTGGCCCTGGGCATTTTCGCCCGCTGCGCCGGCAAAGGCTGGCAGGCACTGCAAGGCCGGGACTGGCGTCGTCTGCTGCTGGGCGGCGTGCTGCTGGCCGGGCACTGGGTGAGTTTTTTCATTGCGGTCAAAGTCGCCGGCGTGGCGATCGCCACCCTGGGCTTTGCCAGCTTCCCGGCGTTTACCGTGATCCTCGAAGGCCTGCTGTTTCGCGAGCGCATCCGTAGCAACGAGATCATTCTGGTGCTGCTGGTGAGTATCGGCCTGGTGCTGGTCACCCCGGACTTCGACCTCGCCAGCCAGGCTACCGGCGGCCTGCTCTGGTCCCTGTTGTCGGGCCTGCTGTTCTCGCTGCTGTCGCTGACCAACCGGGTCTCGTCCGGGCGCATACCCGCGGTGCAGGCCGCCCTGTGCCAGAACGCGGTGGTCGCCCTGTGCCTGTTGCCGGCCGCAGCGCCGGTGCTGGGTGAGGTGGCGCCCATGGACTGGTTGTGGATCGGCCTGCTGGGGGTGTTCTGCACGGGCGTGGCCCACAGCCTGTTCGTCGCCAGCCTGGCGGTGATCAAGGCGCGCACCGCCGCGGTGGTATTCGCCCTGGAGCCGGTCTACGGCATCGCCATGGCCTGGCTGATCTTTGCCGAGACGCCCACCCCGCGCATGTTGCTGGGTGGCGTGCTGATCATCTTCGCCATCGTCATCTCCAGCCGCCTGGCGGCCGGCAATGCCGACAAGCGCGTCGCCGCCACCGGCTGAAAGTCAGGGACGGTCGCTGTGCCCCAGGTCGCGCTGCGGGTCGATCTGGTCGCGAACCCGCTGCTTGAGCACCTTGGCTTCCGGGAAGCCGCCATCGGCCTTGCGCTCCCAGATCTGCACGCCGTCACAGGTAATGCGGAAGACGCCACCGGTGCCCGGCTCCAGGGCCACCCGGGCCAGGTCGTCGCTGAAAGTGCTGAGCAGTTCCTGGGCCAGCCAGGCAGCGCGCAGCAACCACTGGCACTGGGTGCAATAGGTAATGACGATTTCGGCTTTGGGCGTATTCATGGGCTAACAGCTTCCTGACAGGCGGTCGTGCATATACTAGCGGTCTTTAGCCTTTGCTCCGAGAGTCCCGATGCACCGCCTGCTGTTGAGTCTGTTGCTGCTCGTCGTTTCCTTCCCGCTGCTGGCCGCCGAGCCGCCCCGACCTAAAGTCGGCCTGGTGCTGTCCGGTGGCGCCGCCCGTGGCCTGGCTCACATCGGCGTGCTCAAGGCCCTGGAAGAACAAGGCATCAAGATCGACGCCATCGCCGGCACCAGCATGGGGGCGGTGGTCGGTGGCCTGTATGCCTCCGGCTACAAGATCGATGAGCTGGAAAAACTGGCCCTGGGCATCGACTGGAAACAAGCCTTGTCCGACGCGCCACCGCGCAAGGACGTACCGTTCCGGCGCAAGCAGGATGACCGCGACTTCCTGGTCAAGCAGAAGCTCAGCTTTCGTGACGACGGCAGCCTCGGCCTGCCCCTGGGGGTGATCCAGGGGCAGAACCTGGCGTTGATGCTGGAAAGCATGCTCGCCCATGTCAGCGACACCCGCGACTTCGACAAGCTGCCGATCCCCTTCCGTGCCGTAGCCACCGACATCGCCAGCGGCGAAAAAGTGGTGTTCAGCCGCGGCCACCTGCCCCGGGTGATACGCGCCAGCATGTCGATACCGGCAGTGTTCGCCCCGGTCGAGCTGGACGGCCGGTTGCTGGTCGATGGCGGCATGGTCGACAACATCCCCCTGGATGTGGCGCGCGAGATGGGTGTGGACGTGGCCATCGTCGTCGATATCGGTACGCCGTTGCGCAGTCGTGACCAGCTGACCTCCGTGGTCGATGTGCTCAACCAGTCGATCACCCTGATGACCCGGCGCAACTCCGAAGAACAACTGGCCGCCCTGCACCACGACGACATCCTGATCCAGCCGCCACTGGCCAGCTATGGCGTCACCGACTTCGGCCGCGCCCAGGAAATGATCGATGCCGGCTACCGCGCCGCCCGCGCCCTGGACTCGCGCCTGGCGGTGCTCAAGCGTCCCGACGACAGCGACGAAGAACTCAATGCGGCGCGCTCGCCGAGCCAGCGTACGCCGGTGATCACCGCCATCCGCATCGAAAACGACTCGAAGGTCAGCGACGACGTGATCCGTTTCTACATTCGCCAACCCATCGGCGAACCCCTGGAGCTGGGCCGCCTGCAGACCGACATGGGCACCTTGTACGGCCTCGACTACTTCGACCGGGTGCAGTACCGGGTGGTGCACAAGGGCAAGGACAACACCCTGGTGATCAACGCCCTGGGCCGTCGCGGCGGCACCGACTACCTGCGCCTGGGCCTGAACCTGTCCGATGACCTGCAGGGCGACAGCGCCTTCAACATTGGCGCCAGCTACCGCATCAACGGCATCAACCAACTGGGCGCCGAGTGGCTGACCCGGGCGCAGATCGGCGACCAGCAAGAGCTGTACAGCGAGTTCTACCAGCCGCTGGATGCCGGCTCACGCTACTTCGTCGCACCTTACCTGGCCCTCGGCTCGCAGAACATCGAGGCGACCCTGGAGGACGACCCGATCGCCGAATACCGTCTGGAACGCTACGGCTTCGGCCTGAACCTGGGGCGCCAGATCGGCAACAGCGGCGAGGTGCGCTTCGGCGTCGGCCAGGCCTGGGGCAACGCCGAGGTGCGCATCGGCGACCAGGACCTGCCTCGGTTCAGCTTCAGCGAAGGCTTCTACGAGCTCAAGTACTCCTTCGATAGCCTGGACAACGTCTACTTCCCCCACACCGGCGAAGACATCAGCCTGGACCTGCGCCAGTACGAACCGGACCTGGGCTCGGACCAGCGTTACCGGCAGTGGCAGTTCAAGCTGGACAAGGCCCTGAGCAGCGGCGCCAATACCTGGGTACTGGGGGGCCAGTACGGACGGACCCTGGATGATGCCGAGGTGGTGACTTCAAGCTTCGTCCTGGGCGGCGCCCGGCAGTTGTCGGGCTTTCGCCAGGACTCGGTGTCCGGACAGAACATGAGCCTGATGCGCATGGTCTACTACCGCCGGCTGACGCCACGGGCCTACCTGCCGCTGGACTTCCCGCTGTACCTGGGCGGCTCGCTGGAGCGTGGCCGGGCCTGGAACAATGACAACGACTTCGACAGTGGCTACATCAATGCAGCCAGCGTCTTCATCGGCTTCGAGACACCCCTGGGGCCGCTGAACTTCAGCTATGGGGCCAACAGCGAGAATCAGAAGGCGTTGTACCTGAACCTGGGCCACACCTTCTGAGTCGGGGTCAGTTCTTTTCCAGATTGGCCAGAATCCGTGCATGCACCCGCATGCACAGGTCCAGCTCTTCTTCATCGATGCCGGTGAACAGCTCGACGCGCAAGGCATTGGCGATGGTTTCGATCTGCTCGATCAACGGCTTGGCCGGAGGGCACAGGAGGATTTTCTTGGCCCGCCGGTCTTCGAGCACCGCCTGACGGCGTACCAGCCCCTGGGATTCCAGGCTGTCGAGCAGGCGTGCCAGGGTCGGGCCCTCGACGCCGACGCTCTGCGCCAGTTCGCGCTGGGTGGGGGCTTCATCGAAACGGGCCAGGTGCAGCAGCACCAGCCAGCGCGCCTGGGACAGGTTCAGGCCGGCCAGGCGGCGATCCAGCTCGGCGCGCCAACCCCGGGACATCTGGGCCAGCTGCATTCCGAAGCGGTGGTGGTCGGTCAACGGCATAGAAAACTCATCATCAGAACTAATTATTAGTCAGCTAACCATGTCCCTGCACAACAGGCAAGGATCTATCGGGCTAACAATCGTTATAAATGATGACAAAACAGCCTTACATCTCGAATTCAGCCGCCAACGCCGCCCGCACGCAGTACAGAACGCCCTCGGGCACCCGCGCACCGAACAGCTCGGCCACGGCCGAGACCGGCGGCAGTTCGCCTTCGCCGTCGAGGAAGGCATCCTGGATTTCGGCCAGCAAGTCTTCGGGCAGGTCCAGGGCCTGCTCCAGCGACAGTTGCTGGCGGCCAATGGCTTCGGCCAGCAGGCTGTAGACGTTCTTCTCGCTGCAATTGAGCTGGCCTGCGATCTGTGCCGGGGTCATGCCGGCCCGGGCCAGGGTGGTCAACTCGTGGCGCAGGTCGGCCACCACCGGTGGCGTCTCGGCCGCACCACCCAGCACTTCGAGGAAGGCTTCGCCGTAGCGCTCCAGCTTGCGCGCGCCGACACCGCTGACCCGGGCCATTTCGCTGAGGCTGGTAGGCTGGCTGCGCAGCATCTCCAGCAGGGTCGAGTCGGGGAAGATGACGTACGGTGGCACGCCATGCTCCTCGGCCAGCTTGCGCCGCAAGGCACGCAAGGCTTCCCACTGTTCGCGCTCCTCGCCGCGCACCAGCTGGCTGGCCGGGCTGCCACCACCGCTGCTGCCCTTGCTGCTGGTCTGCGGCTTGAGGTCGCGGCGCAGTTCAAGGCTGACTTCACCGCGCAACAACGGCCGGCAGCTGTCGGACAGGCGCAGGCCGCCATAGCCCTCCAGGTCGATATCGGCAAGGCCACGGGCTACCAGCTGGCGGAACAGCGAACGCCATTCGCCTTCGGAGCGCGCCTTGCCGACGCCGTAGACGGCGAGTTTTTCATGGCCGAAGTTGCGGATCTTCTCGTTGTCACGGCCCAGCAACACATCCACCAGATGGCCGACACCATAGCGCTGGCCGGTGCGGTACACCGCCGACAGGGCCTGGCGCGCAGGCTCGGTGGCGTCCCAGGTCTGCACGCCGTCGATGCAGTTGTCGCAGTGCCCGCAGGGCTGGGGCAGTTCTTCATCGAAATAGTTGAGCAGGGTCTGGCGCCGGCAGCGGGTCTCTTCGCAGAGCGCGAGCATGGCGTCGAGCTTGTGCTGCTCGATGCGTTTGTGGCGCTCGTCGCCTTCGGAGTTCTGCAGCATCTGCTTGAGCATCACCATGTCCTGCAGGCCGTAGGCCATCCAGGCATCGGCCGGCAGGCCGTCACGACCGGCCCGGCCGGTTTCCTGGTAGTAGGCTTCCAGCGACTTGGGCAGGTCGAGGTGGGCGACGAAGCGCACGTTGGGCTTGTCGATGCCCATGCCGAAGGCGATGGTGGCGACCATGATCAGGCCTTCCTCGTTGAGGAAGCGGCGCTGGTTGGCGGCGCGGGTCTCAGCGGGCAGGCCGGCGTGATACGGCAGCGCCGGAAAGCCCTGCTCGCACAGGAAGGCGGCGACCTCGTCGACCTTCTTGCGCGACAGGCAGTAGACGATCCCGGCGTTGCCGCGCCGCTCGCCGAGGAATGCCAGCAACTGCTTGCGCGGCTGCTCCTTGGGCACGATGCGGTAGAAGATGTTCGGCCGGTCGAAGCTCGACAGGAAGCGCTCGGCGTTCTGCAGGTGCAGGCGGCTGACGATTTCCTCGCGGGTACGCATGTCTGCCGTGGCGGTCAGGGCAATGCGCGGCACCTGGGGAAACAGCTCGGCCAATTGCCCCAGTTGCAGGTACTCGGGACGGAAATCGTGGCCCCATTGCGATACGCAGTGGGCCTCGTCGATGGCGAACAGGGCGATGTCCAGGTCGCGCAAGAAATCCAGCATGCGCGGCTGCACCAGGCGCTCCGGCGCCAGGTAGAGCATCTTCACCTCGCCCCGGCGAATGCGCCCGGCCAGGTCGCGCTGTTGCTCGGGGCTCAAGGTGGAGTTGAGCGACGCCGCCGCCACACCCAGTTCGTCGAGGGTCGCTACCTGGTCTTCCATCAACGCGATCAGGGGCGAGACCACCACCGCCAGGCCCGGACGCAGCAACGCCGGCACCTGGAAACACAGGGACTTGCCGCCCCCGGTGGGCATCAGCACCAGCGCATCGCCACCCTTGGCCACGCATTCGATGATCGCCCCCTGGCGCCCCCGAAAACTGTCGTAGCCGAAGATGTCCTTGAGGACGCGCTGAGCCTGTTCGAGCATAAAAACTCCAAAAATCGCAGAACCATCCTGGGCACAGGCTGGATGAAAAACGCGCTTGCCACACCCAAAAATGCGTAAGCAGCTTTTACCCCGGCCACGTGATACGGGCGGCCCGGGGCAAAAGCCGGGCATTATACCCGAGCGTCCGCCTTCACAGGATGCTCTGCGATAGACGTCTTCCTTTGCCTTGTCTGCGCTGCAAGGTGCTAGAATTCAGTCATCGTTTATTCCCAAGGTAGCCCCGTAATGTCCTTCGCCGAGCAATTGACCCGCCTGCAAGCCTTCCTCGACGCCGACGAGCTGCACGAGGAGGCGCTGGACTACGTTGCCGCCCACGGCTACCTGACCGCGCTGTCGATCGGTACCGAGGTCGTTCCCGAGCGTGAATGGATCGAAGCCTTGTTCGCCGAAGAGCCGCACTACAAGGACGACGCCCAGCGCGAAGAGATCGAAGCCACGCTGATCCAGCTCAAGGCCCATATCGCTCGCCAGCTGGCCAGCGACGAGGAGTTCGAACTGCCTTGCGACCTCGACCTGGGCGAGGAGCCGGACGATTCCGACCTGCGCGGCTGGTGCATCGGCTTCATGGAAGGCGTATTCATGCGTGAAGAAGCCTGGTTCGAGACCGCCGAGGAAGAAGTCAGCGAAATGCTCCTGCCGATCATGGTCGGTTCGGGCCTGTTCGACGAGCAGCCTGAATTCGAAGACATCGCCAAGGATGCCAACCTGCAGGACGACATGATCGTCCAGATTCCAGAGGCCCTGACCGCGCTGTACCTGCTGCAGCACGCGCCGGACGAAAAACCAGCACCCGCGCTGCTCAAGCCACGCCACCACTGAGTTGGCGTCAATGCGCTACCTGCTGCTGGCCACCGGCTGGCTCAGCGTTGCGCTGGGGGTGATCGGGATCTTCCTGCCGGTGTTGCCGACCACCCCTTTCCTGCTCCTGGCTGCGGCCTGCTTCGCCCGCAGCTCGCCGCGCTTTCACCATTGGCTGATCAATCACCCGCAGCTCGGGCCGTGGATCCGTGACTACCTCAGTGGTGAAGGCATCCCGCTCAAGGGCAAGGTCTATGCGATCGGCCTGATGTGGTTGAGCATCGGCCTGTCCTGCTACCTGGTGCCACTGCCCTGGGCGCGCGCCTTCATGCTGACCAGCGCGGTGCTGGTCAGCATCTACATCCTGCGCCAGACGACCCTGCGACGGCCTTCATGAAACACCTCTGCAAATCCCTGTAGGCGCTCACACCCCATCGGGGGGAAAGCCCGCTCCAAAAACCGTCGGTTGGAGCGGGATGGCCCCGCGATTGCATGCCGGTTACACGGTATCCACCTTCAACGAATGATCGTTGAGCATGCCGTTGATGATGGTCGCCGTGTCCTGCCCCGCCGCAATCACCCCGCCGGCCCCCGCCGTCACCCCGTAATGCTGGGCCAGGTTGACCCCGGCAAGATCGATGGTCTGGGTCGGTGCCGCCCCCGCCACCACACTCACCTCGATGGTCGACACCACGCCGGCGCCGCTGCCGGTGACCTTGAAGTGCAGGTAATCATCCAGTGACGCCGAAGTGGCGTTCTCGCCCTGGAGCAGTTGCGACAGGTCGAGCCGGTCGGTGCCCGGAGTGAAGTCGCTCACCACATCGTGACCGCTGTTGCCTTGCTGCCAGAGGAAAGTATCGCTGCCGGCGCCCCCGCTCAGGGTGTTGTTCCCCGGCCCGCCGATCAGCACATCGTTGCCCCCGCCGCCATTGAGCGTGTCGTTGCCCAACCCGCCGCTGAGCAGGTTGGCATTGCCGTCGCCGGTGAGGTTGTCGTTGTAGTCCGAACCGATCAGGTTCTCGATCCCGCTCAGGGTGTCCGTTCCTGCCCCGAACGTATTCTGTGCCGAAGTGGTCGCCAGGCTGACGGTCACCGGCCCGCCGGCACCGGCATAGCTGGCCGTGTCGATACCGTCGCCGCCGATCAGCAGGTCATTGCCGTCGCCACCGATCAGCAGGTCGTTGCCATCGCCGCCATTGAGGGTGTCGTTGCCGGCACCGCCGATCAGTACGTCATTGCCGGCACCGGCATTGAGGGTGTCATCGCCCGACCCGGCCAGCAGGATGTCATCACCCCCGGTGCCAGTCAGGGTAGCGCCTGCCTGGTAGGAAATATCCACGTTGCCCGTGCCAGTGCCACCGTGTCCGTCACTGACCGTATAGGTGCCGTAGTAGGTGTCGGGCTGGGTATTGGCGTAGTCGACCGTCATGGTCAGTGCGTAGTTCTCCTGCGCGGTGGGGTTGCTGCCGCTGGGGTTGGACTGGTTGACCACATGGATGCTGTAGACACCGTCATGACTGGCGGTGAAGCTGGAACCGTCGGCGATGGTCTGATAGACGCCGTTCTCATCCTTCCACTCCATCAGGATATTGCCGGCCGGCCGATCGTGATCGAGCTTGAGCGATTCGCCTTTTTTCAAGCTGATGGTCAGCACATCTTCGGCGTTGGCGCCGCTCGACAGCGAACCCAGGTAGCCATTGACGATCAGCGCTGCGGTGGTGGCATTCGCGGCACCGCGGAACGCACTGCGCTCCAGGGCCTTGAACTGGTTGCTCAGGTTGTTGGTGTTGCTCGAGAAGTTCAGCGACGGCGTGCCACTGCCCACCGAGAAGCCCGCCCCCTTGGCCCAGTTGGTGTTGAAGGTGATCGGCGATGCGTTGAGCGGATCGCCGTTGGCGTCGCTGTCGTTGGCCAGCAATGCCTCGCCCGGCACGGTAAGGCTGCTGGAGAGGATGTTGGTGATGATATGGTCGGCCCCGGCCACGGGTGCTGCGTTGGAGTAGACATTGACCACCAGGTTGGCGCTGCTGAGGTCGCCATCGTTGTCACTGGCCGTGAAGCCGATGTTCTCGGTCACCGCACTGCCGCTGTCCTTCGGTGGCGTGTAGGTGAACTCGCCGGTGTCCATGTCGACCAGCAGGGTGCCGCCGAGCACGGTCTTGATGTTGAAGGTGTTGGTGGCCGTGTCGAAGCTGCCACGATCGGTGCCGGTGGCGGTGTAGCTGCCCTGCCCGCCATTGGCCTTGGGATCGTAGGTGTAGGTCGTGCCGTCGACCAGCAGCGCCTTGATGAAGCCGCCATCGGCGCCGAAGGTGCCACCGCTCATCAGGCTGCCGGTGATCGGCGCGCCCTGCACGGTGCCCGACAGCACCTGGTTCAGGGCATTGAGATCGGTGACCACCACGGCGTTGGTGTCGGTATGCGAACTACCGTCGTAGGCCAGGGGGTTGAGGTTGCTGTCGTTGACACCGGTGCCCAGGCCAATGGCATAGGACTTGATCCCGTTGTTGTCGAGGAAGGTCTTCCAGGCGGCCTCGTCAGCGGTGCCGATCGCCTGTCCGTTGGTGGGGTTGCCGTCGGAGAAGAAGTAACCGATGTTCTGCGCGCCGGTCAGTTTGCCTGCCGTGCTGAAGGCCGACTGCGCCGCGGCCACCGCCGCGTCGTAGTTGGTGCCGCCACCGGAATTGAGGCCGCTGACCAGGGCCTTGGCCTCGGCCACCGTCACCCACGACGTCGACAGGACCGTGGCGCCGCTGCTGAAGGTGACGATCTGGACCTTGACGTCGCCCATCTCGTCGTACTTGTCGAGCAAGGCATTGATGGCTTCCTTGGCCAGTTCCAGACGGGTCTTGCCAGACACCCCGGAGTAGTTGCTCATGCTGCCGGAGACGTCGATGGTCAGCAGCAGGTTGGAATCGACCTGCCCCGGCGTCACCGAACGCTCCGCCCCCACTACCGATCCCAGGTCGTCGACGATGGTCACATCCAGGGTCGCATTGGCGGTGCTGCCATCACGATCGACCGCCGTGACAGGGATGGCCTCGTTGAGGTCATTGATGCCGTTGGCATCCGGGTGGTTTTCGCTATCGAGCAAGGTGTAGGTGTAGCTGACCACGCCGGTCGCCGGGTTGTAGCCGGTGATGGTCAGCGAGTTGCCCAGCGGCGTGGTGCCGGTTTGCGGGAAACCTGCGACCACCCCGCCACTGACCACGTTGATGCCACCGACGGTCAGGGTCTGCAGGCCGTCCGGCGCGGTCACCGTAAAGCTGCCGGTGCGGGTCAGGGCCGCGGTGTCCGGGCTGGTGCCGTCACCGAGGTTCTTCTCGTAGACCGTCTGTTCGCCGCCGTTGACGTTCAGGCCATCGATGGTGACCGGGTTGTCCAGGTTGCTGACGTTGAGTTTCAGGGTCGCGGTGCTGGTGTCACCGTCCGCATCCTTGAGGGTGTAGGTAAAGGTCTCGGTACCGGTTGCGCCACCCTTGAGGCTGATGAAATCCGGATCACTGGTGTTCAACGTGTAGGTGTAGGTGCCGTCGGCCGCCAGCACCAGGGTGCCGTATTTGCCCGTGATGGATTGCGGGGTGATTGGCCCGCTGGTAATGCGGTCGGCGCCCTGGACATCGTTGCTCAGCACGTTGCCGGTCAGGATCAGCTGGGTTTCCGTGGCCGTGGTGGTGTTGACGTCGTCGTATGCCTTGGGCGCATCGTCGACGATATTCACATCGAGTGTGCCGCGGGCGCTGCTGCCATCCTTGTCGGTGGCGACGATCACGAAGCCTTCGGTCAGGAAGGTGCCATTGCCGGTGGTGTGCGCTTCGTTGTCCACCAGGGTGTAGGTGTAGGTCACCACGCCCGTGGCGGGGTCATAACCGGTGATGGTCAGGGTGTTGCCCAGCGGCGTGGTGCCCGACTGCGGGAAGCCGCCGACACCGTTGCTGATCACCGTGACGCCCGCCACGACCAGGGTCTGCAGGCCATCCGGAGCGGTGATGGTGAAACTGCCGGACTGGGTCAGGGCGGCCCCGTTCGGGCTGCTGCCGTCACTGAGGTTTTTTTCGTAGACCGTCAGTTCGCCACACTCGATATCCAGGCCCTTGATCGTCACCGGATCGTTCAGGTTGCTGACATTGAGTCTCAGGGTGGCCGTCGAGGTGTCGCCGTCGGCGTCCCTGAGGGTGTAGGTGAAGGTCTCGATGCCATTGCCGGCGCCATGGGCGATGAAGTCCGGATCGCTGGTGTCGAGCGTATAGGTGTAGGAACCGTCGGCGGCCAATACCAGGGTGCCGTAGGTGCCGGTGATGGTTTGCGGGGTGATCGGACCGCTCGCAATGCGGTCGGCGCCCTGGACATCATTGCTCAGCACGTTGCCGCTCAGGGTCAGCTGGGCCTCGCTGGCCGTCACGGCGTTGCTGTCGTCGTATGCCTTGGGGGCATCGTCGACGATGTTCACATCGAGTGTGCCGCGAGCGGTACTGCCATCGGTATCGGTGGCGACGATCACAAAGCCTTCGGTCAGGAAGGTGCCATTGCCGGTGGTGTGCGCTTCGTTGTCCACCAGGGTGTAGGTGTAGGTCACCACGCCCGTGGCAGGGTTGTAACCGGTGATTGTCAGGGTATTGCCCAGCGGCGTGGTGCCGGACTGCGGAAAGCTGCCGACGCCGTTGCTGATCACGGTGACGCCGGCGACGACCAGGGTCTGCAGGCCATCCGGGGCGCTGATGGTGAAGCTGCCGGACTGGGTCAGGGCGCCAGCGTCCGGGCTGCTACCGTCGCTGAGGTGCTTTTCGTAGACCGTCAGTTCGCCACAGTGGATATCCAGGCCCGTGAGCGTCACCGGGTCATTCAGGTTGCTGACATCGAGTTTCAAAGTGGCCGTCGAGGTGTCGCCGTCGGCATCCTTGAGGGTGTAGGTGAAGGTCTCGAAGCCGGTACCGCCGCCTTTTAGGTTGATGAAGTCCGGATCACTGGTGTTCAGGGTGTAGGTGTAGGTGCCATCCGCCGCCAGCACCAGGGTGCCGTAGGTACCGGTGATGGTTTGCGGGACGATTGGCCCTGTGGTCACGCGGTCCGCGCCCTGGACATCGTTGCTCAGTACGTTGCCGGTCAGGATTTGCTGGGTCTCGCTGGCCGTCACGGCATTGCTGTCGTTAACCGCGGTCGGCAGGTCATCGATGATATTCACATCGATGTTGCCACTGGCACTGCTGCCATCGGTATCGGTGGCGGTGACCACGAAGCTTTCACTCAGGCCGTTGGCGTCGTTGCCAGTGGCGTGGGCCTCGTTGTCCAGCAGCGTGTAGGTGTAGCTGACAACACCGGTGGCGGCATTGTAGCCGGTGATGGTCAGGGTATTACCCAATGGAGTGGTGGCCGATTGCGGAAAGCCCACCGCCACCCCGCCACTGACCACGGTGATGCCGCCGACGGTCAGGGTCTGCAGGCCATCCGGCGCCCCCACGGTGAAGCTGCCGGCCTGGGTCAGGGCGGCATTGTTGGGCGCACTGCCGTCGCCGAGATTTTTCTCGTAGACCGTCAGCTCACCGCCCTCGACGTTCAGGCCGGTGAGGGTCACGGGATCGTTGAGGTTGCTGACATTGAGCACCAGCTTGGCGGTGCTGCTGTCGCCATCGGAGTCGGTGATGGTGTAGGTAAAGGTCTCGCTCCCGTTACCACCACCCTTCAGGTTGATGAAGTCCGGGTCGCTGGTGTTCAAGGTGTAGGTGTAGGAACCGTCGGCCGCCAGCACCAGGGTGCCGTAGGTACCGGTGATGGTCTGCGGCGTGACCGGGCCGGTGGGCACACGGTCGGCACCTTGCACGTCATTGCCGAGCACGTTGCCGGTCAGGGTCAGCTGGTTCTCGGTGGCGGTGACGGCGTTGCTGTCATCCGCCGCCGTCGGCACATCGTCGAAAATGGTGACGTCGATATTCAGGCTGGCGCTACTGCCATCGGTGTCGGTAGCCACCACGGTGAAGCTTTCGCTGCCACTGGGGCTTGCCTGGGCGCCATTGCCCTGCAGGGTGTAGCTGTAGGTCACTTCACCCGTGGCCGGGTTATAGCCGGTGATGCTCAGTGTGCTGCCCAGGCCCGTGGTGATCGACTGCGGGAAGGCATTGACCACCCCGCCACTGATGACCGTGATGCCCCCGACAGTCAGGGTTTGCAAGCCATCGGCCGCCGTCACCGTGAAGGTGCCACTGCGGGTCAGCGCCGCCGCATCGGGGCTGCTGCCGGTGTCCAGGTTCTTCTCGAACAGCACCAGCTCGCCGCCGCTGAGGCTCAACCCGTTGAGTTCGACCGGGTCATTGAGGTTGCTGACATTGAGCACCAGGTTGGCGCTACTGCTATCGCCGTCGGCATCGGTGAGGGTGTAGGTGAAGGTCTCGATCCCGTTGCCACCGCCCTTGAGGTTGATGAAGTCCGGGTCGCTGGTGTTCAAGGTGTAGGTGTAGGAACCGTCGGCCGCCAGCACCAGGGTGCCGTAGGTACCGACGAAGGTGCCGGGAGTGATGGGGCCGGTAGGCACACGGTCGGCACCCTGCACATCGTTGCTCAGCACATTGCCGGTCAGCACCAGCTGGTTTTCCGACGCCGTCAGCGCATGGCCATCGTCTACCGCACGGGGGACATCGTCGATCACGACAATGTCCAGCGAACCGCTGGCGGCATCGCCATCGCTGTCGCTGACCAGCACCGTGATGCTCTCGCCCAGGCCGTTGCTGCCGTTGCCGGCAGGATGGCTCTCGGCGCCGGTGAGGGTGTAGCTGTAGCTGACCACGCCGGTGGCCGCATCGTAGCCGGTAATGGTCAGGGTATTGCCCAGCCCGGTGGTGATCGACTGGCCGACACCGGTCACGACCCCGCCGGTCACCACATTGATGCCGCCGACGTTGAGATTGAACACGCCGTCTGCCGCCACCACGGTGAAGCTGCCCACCCGGGTCAGCGCCGCCGGATCGCTGGCCGAGCCCTGTGCCAGGCTGGCCTCGTTCAAGGACAACTCGCCACCGTCGACGGCAAGCCCCACGAGGCTGACCGGATTGTTCACCACCGGCAGCAGCGGGGGGGCGTCATTGTTGTTGAAGTCGCCGACCTCCAGATCGGCGATTTCCGGAAAACCATTGAAGCCGGCGGTAGGGAAACCGATGACCGGATCGACCCGAGCGGCCACTTCATCGAGGATCACGAACGAGTGACCACCGCCCAGGGCACCCGCTGCGCCGCCGCTGCCGGGGCCTGCGGCGGTGGGATCGGCTTCCTGGCTGGGGTCGGCACCGGCAGCGATGGCTTGCTGGAGTTTCTCCACATCGGTGAGCTGGGCCTGGCTTGGCGTCAGGGCATCCGGCGAATCCACCTGGGACGCCTGACCGGCCAGCAATTGCGGCGTCAGCTCCAGGCTACTGCCCCGCCCCAGGGTGAGTTCGCCGCCGTTTTGCAGACGAACGGCTACCGCGCCAGCAGCCCCGGTCTCCAGTTGTTCGCCAGCAAACAGCCGGTCACCTTCAAGCAGTGCCCGACGAGTGCCGTCGTTGGCCACTGCGAAGACCTCACCGACTACCTTGCTGACAATCCCGATTAACTTGGCCATGGGCGCTCTCCTCCGCTGCGGAACGGTTTTTCGCAGAAAAGCGCTCTGATTCTCGCGGGGTCGACCCACCACGCCAGTCTTGGGCCGATACCCAGAAAGTGCTGAAAACGCAGGTGGATTTCAATGGAATCAACACCTTCGTCTGACAGACACTTCGTGAACGTGGAAAAACGACATGGCCACTTGGCATCTGCCAAAAATTTGTCGCCTCGTCTGCTCTTCCTCCATCCCCTCCGCTACATCCGTGCCCTTTGCCGCAAAAAATAATTGAACTTTTTCTGACGCCCGAAAAATGCCAGCTAGCGCAGCATCGACGGGTCGCCTGATATGAACAATGTCTTGGTTTGCTTAGACCGCATAAGTTTTTTTTCGCATAACCTTTATGAAAAAATCTTCTAAGTTCTCCTTATAAATGTTCTTAGCTCTGTTGTTACAAGCCAGAAACGGTTAACACCATAAAACCGTCAAAAATATGGCGACAGCAATACCTCATTAGGAAATCAGGGAGAAGTACCCCATGCGCGTTTTGACCCCCATCACCAGTGCAATACTGTTGGCCATGGCATGCGCCAATGCTCAGGCGATGTCGATTACGGAAGCTGTGCAAAGCGCCGTGGACCAACATCCGGAGATCGGCGCCAGCCGCAACAGTCGACTGTCTGCCGATGAAGACGTGAAAGTGGCCAAAGGTGGTTACTTTCCCCGCGTCGACCTGATCGCCGGTTACGGCCGGCAAAAATCGGACAACACCAATACCCGCACTACCAATCCCGACGGCACCCGCAACCACAACACCGAAACCCTGAACTACACCCAGTCGGACCTGCGCCTGCGGCAAATGCTGTTCGACGGTTTCAACACGCCGAACGAAGTCGGACGCACGGAAGCGGTGGTCAACTCCCGCGCCTACTTCACCCAGGCCACCGCCGAGACCGTCGCCCTGCGCGCCATCGAGGTGTACCTGGAAGTGCTCAAGCGCCGCGAGCTGGTAACCCTGGCCAAGAACAACCTGCAGGCGCACCTGCGGGTCGATGACCAGATCGGCCTGCGCAGCGAGCGTGGTGTCGGCAGCAACGCCGACCGCGACCAGTCCACTGCCCGTCGCGCCCTGGCGGAAAACAACCTGTACACCGCCGAAGTCGACCTGGCCGACGCCGAAGCCAACTTCTTCAGTGTGGTCGGGCGTCCAGCCGACGAGCTGGAAACCCCGGTCACCATCAAGGGTGAAATGCCCGCCAGCCTTCTGGACGCACGCCAGGGCATGCTGGAACACAACCCCTACCTCAAATCGGCGCAAGCCGATGTGCAAGCCGCCGAGCAGCAGTACGAAGTGGCCAAGTCGCCGTTCTACCCGCGCCTGGATGCCGTGCTGGCCACCGGGGCGAACAACAACACCGCAGGCCAGGTCGGTCACGACAACAACGACTGGCAAGCCGGCGTCGAGATGAGCTACAACCTGTTCCGCGGCGGCAGCGACAAGGCCCGCCTGCAGTCGGATGCGCACAAGATCAACCAGGCCATGGACATCCGCAACAACGCCCTGCGCACCCTCAACGAGAACCTGGCGCTGGCCTGGAACGCCATGACCAACGCTCGCCTGCAAACCCCGACCGCCCGTGAATACGCCGACACCTCCACGCGGGTGCGCGCGGCCTACCAGGATCAGTTCGGCCTCGGCCAACGCACCCTGCTCGACCTGCTCGACAGCGAAAACGAGCTGTACAACGCCAACCGCCGCTACACCGAAGTGCGCTACACCGAGGAGTTCTCCATGTACCGGGTGCTGGCCAACATGGGTGAACTGCTGAGCAAGCAGCGCATCTCGTTGCCGCCCGAAGCCATTGCCAAGAGTGAAGTGAGGAACGAAGCCCGGTTGCCCGACATGCGTTAATCACCGACACGCTGCAGGAGTAGGCCATTGTGACCAGCATGCAACCTGCGAGCTCGGCGGCGGATCCGCGCCAGAGTTTCGATGACCCGCTACTCGATGGATTGCTGATTCTCTGCAAGTTGCATGGTTGTACCGTCAGTCGCGCGGGCCTCAGTGCCGGCCTGCCGCTGGCGCAGCAACGCCTGAGCCTTGACCTGCTGCCCCGGGCCGCCGCCCGCGCAGGGTTGCAGGCCCGGGTGCTGCGCCGCGAGCTTGGCGCCATTTCAGCGCTGAACCTGCCGGTGCTGCTGCTGTTCAAGGAAGGCCGCTGCGCCGTGCTGCGGCGCTGGGGCGACGATGGCCGGGCGCTGATCCTGCCCTGCGAGGCCGAAGGCGGCGAGCAGTGGGTCAGCCACGAGGAACTGGAGCAGGCCTACGCCGGCGAAGCCCTGTTCGCCCGCCCCCGGCACGAACTCGAAGACCTGCGCGCGCCCCTGATGCCACGGGTCAACGCCTGGTTCCGCGATACCCTCAAACTGTCCCGCTGGCTCTACAGCGATGCCGTGCTGGCCAGCCTGCTGATCAACCTGCTGGGCCTGATGGTGCCGCTGTTCGTCATGCAGACCTACGACCGGGTCGTACCCAACCAGGCGATTTCCACCCTGTGGGTGCTGGCCGTCGGCCTGTTGATCGGTACCCTGTTCGAATTGATCCTGCGCGTAGTACGCGCCCACTTGCTCGATCAGGCCGGCAAGAAAACCGACCTGATTCTCTCGGCGACCCTGTTCGAGCGCATCACCGGCATGTCGATGAAAGCCCGCCCGGCCACGGTCGGCGGCTTTGCCCAGAGCATCCACGACTTCCAGGGGCTGCGCGAGTTTCTCACCGCCGTGACCCTGACCAGCGTCATCGACCTGCCCTTCGTGGTGCTGATGCTGCTGGTGATCGGCCTGCTCGGCGGCTGGCTGGTGGTGATCCCGCTGATCGCCTTCCCGCTGACCATCATCTTTGCCCTGTTCATCCAGGTGCGCCTGCGCGACACGGTGCAGAAGAGCCTGGCCCTGGGCGCGGTGCGCCAGGCGCTGTTGATCGAGACCCTCGGCGGCCTGGAAACCCTCAAGGCCTGCAGCGCCGAAAGTGAACGCCAGTACCAGTGGGAAAGCACCCACGGCGCCCTGACCCGCCTCGACGCCCATGCCCGCAACCTGTCGGCCCTGGCCACCAACGGCACGTTGTTCATCCAGCAGTTCTGCGGCATGGCGACCATCGTCGCCGGGGTCTACAGCATCATCGCCGGCAACCTCAGCGTCGGCGCCCTGGTGGCCAGCTACATGCTCGGCAGCCGGGTCCTGGCGCCCCTGGGGCAGATCGCCGGGCTGATCACCCGCTACCAGCAAGCACAGTTGACCATGCGCAGTACCGACGCCCTGATGGCCCTGCCCCAGGAACGCCAGGTGGGCCAGCAACCGCTGGAACGCACGCAACTGCACGGCGGGCTTGAGGTCAGCCACGTCACCTTCCGCTATGCCGGGCAAAATGCTGCGGCCCTCAATGGCGTCAGCTTCAGTGTCAAACCCGGCGAGCGCATCGGCATCATCGGCCGCAGCGGCTCGGGCAAAAGCACCCTGGCCCGGCTGATGATGGGCTTCTACGCCCCGGACGAAGGACAGATCCTGCTCGACAACCTCGACCTGCGCCAGCTCGACATCGCCGACCTGCGCCATCAGATCGGCTACGTCGCCCATGACCTGCCGCTGCTGGCCGGCAGCCTGCGCGACAACCTCACCCTCGGCGCCCGCTACGTGAGCGACGCGCGCATGCTGGAAGTGGCCGAGCTGACTGGCGTCAGCGAACTGGCCCGCCAGCACCCGCAAGGCTTCGACCGCCCAGTGGGCGAACGTGGCCAGCTGCTCTCCGGCGGCCAGCGCCAGTCGGTGCTGCTGGCCCGGGCGATGCTGCTGGAACCGCCGATCATGATCCTCGACGAACCCACCAGCCACATGGACAACGCCAGCGAAGACCAGCTGCGCCAGCGCCTGCACGGCTGGGTGCAGGGCAAGACCCTGCTGCTGGTCACCCACCGTACCTCGATGCTCAGCCTGGTCGACCGCCTGCTGGTGCTCGACAACGGCAAGGTGGTGGCCGACGGGCCGAAGGACGCGGTCATCGACGCACTGCGCAAAGGCCGGGTCGGTACGGCCATCTAGGGGGTCCAGTCATGTCCATCAGTCAAGGCCTGCGCAGCTACTTCCAGAGTTTCGGCAAGACCGCCGAACGCGACTACATGCCCGACGTGGCCGGCGCCACCCTGCAGGATTCGCCGCGCCTGTCGCGCATCACCGTGTGGCTGGCCGCCGCCCTGCTGCTGGTCGCCCTGGTCTGGGCCTGGTTCGCGGTGCTCGATGAAGTCACCATGGGCGAAGGCAAGGCGATACCGTCGAGCAAGGTGCAGGTCATCCAGAACCTGGAGGGCGGCATCGTCACCGAGATCTTCGTCCGCGAAGGGCAGATGGTGAACAAGGGCGATACTTTGCTGCGCCTGGATGACACGCGTTTTCTGTCCAACAAGGGCGAGAGCGAGGCAGACCGCTATGCCCTCAGCGCCCAGGTCGAGCGCCTGTCGGCCGAAGCCGAAGGCCGCCCCTTCCAGGTCTCCGATGAAATACGCGCCAAGGCGCCGCAAGTGGCCGAGGACGAGCTGTCGCTGTACCAGTCCCGGCAGCGTCGCCTGACCAGCGAGAAACAGACTCTCAACGAACAACTGCGGCAGAAGACCCAGGAGCTGGCCGAGTTCCGCTCCAAGGCCGAACAGTACCGTTCGGCCCTGGCCCTGCTGCAACAGGAACTGAACATGTCTACGCCGCTGGTGGGCACCGGGGCGATTTCACCGGTGGAGATCCTGCGCCTCAAACGCAGCACCGTGGAAGCCCGTGGTTCGCTGAACGCCACCACCCTGGCGATCCCCCGGGCTGAAGCGGCGGTTGCGGAAATCAAGAGCAAGATCGAAGAGGCCGATGCCGGTTTTCGCTCGGAGGCAGCCAAGGAACTCAACGAGAAGCGCACCGACCTGTCGAAGATCACCGCGTCCAGCATCGCCATCGATGACCGCGTCACCCGCACCACGGTGGTCTCGCCGGTGCGCGGCATCATCAAGCTGCTCAAGGTCAACACCATTGGCGGCGTGGTCCAGCCGGGCAGCGACCTGGTGGAGATCGTGCCGCTGGAAGACAACCTGCTGATCGAAGCCAAGGTGCGCCCGCAGGACGTGGCGTTCCTGCACCCCGGGCAGTCGGCGATGGTCAAGTTCAGCGCCTATGACTACACCATCTACGGAGGCCTGAAGGCGAAGCTGGAGCTGATCAGCGCCGACACCGTGACCGATGACAAGGGCAATTCCTTCTACCTGATCCAGGTGCGTACCGACAAGAATCACCTGGGCGGCGACAACAAGCCCTTGCTGATCATCCCTGGCATGACCGCGACGGTGGACATCATCACCGGGCAAAAGAGCGTGCTCGACTACCTGCTCAAGCCGGTGCTCAAGGCCCGCACCGAGGCCATGCGCGAACGCTGACCGTGGGAGCGGGCTTGCCCCGCGATGGCGTTCTGTCTGTCACATTGCATCGCGGGGCAAGCCCGCTCCCACAAGGTGATTGCGCTCGAACGTCTCGCGTCCCATCGCCTTGATCTGCCCTTCGATCAAGGCGTCGAACGGTTTGAGCAACGCGTCGAAACAGTTCGGCGCCTCCAGCACATTCAGTGCCTGCACCACCGCCTCCAGGGTCGACAGTGCCCCCGGTGCGGGTGCCTTGCGCAGGCGATAGCGCGAGGGCAGTACCTGGGCCAGGGTTACCCGCGGCAAGGCCGCCAGCAGCGGGTTCAGGTGCAGCAGCTTGCTCGCCTTGCGCCAGGTGCCGTCGGGCACGACCAGCAGCCAGGGACGCTCATCGGCGTCGGTTGCGTAACCGCTCAGTGGTTGCGCATCCTCGCCGGGAAACAGCAGTGCACTGCGGTACCCCGGTACGGCGATCAACCCGGCCAGGTCGTCGAACACCTCCCCTACCACCAGCTCGGCATTGCGCAGGCCCAGGGCGGCCAGTTTGGCAGTGTTGAGTGCATGGCGCACTTCGCTGGGGTGCTGCAGCAGCAACACGCGGGTGCGACTGTCCAGCGACGGGATCAGCGGGCAAAGGCAATGGGTTTGTGGACGCAGGCAGCGTTCACACTGGATTCTGGACATCGGGCTCTCCTGGGGCGACAAATTGTGCCACAGCAGTACCGAAAGAAGGTTCTTCACGGGATTCTGGGGACTACGATCCTTGGGTTTGGGTTTGGGTGCTGAGGCTGCGAGCTTATCCATTCCATGCAGCGATGCTGCCGGCCCCTTCCGCCCTTACGGCGGGTCCCTTTTGTCTTGGCAAAAGGAACCAAAACCGCTCGCTCCTGCATCCGGCCCTCCGCTGCGCTCCGGGTTCCCTCGCTACGGTGTCTTCCAGGGGCTGCGCGGCCTACGACTTGCTTCGCCAAGTCTACGGCTCGCGTTCTTCGGCTACGCCGAAGGGTGCTACGCACCTGCCCCCTACAGACACCTACGCTCGGCCTCCTGAAGTCGCGAAGTTACGGGTGGCGCCTGCGCGGACGCATCTTCGAAATCAGAGGTTGGCGAAGCCTGGTTGACGCCATCGCGGGGCAAGCCCGCTCCTACGGTTGCTCTTGATCTTCATGCGCGTCATTTCGGGCGCCGCAGAATGCGACTTCAGGAGGCCGAGTGGAGGTGTCTGGAGGGGCCGTGCGCAGCACCTTCGGCGTCAGCCGAAGAACGCGAGCCGTAGACTTGGCGAAGCAAGTCGTAGGCCGCGTGGCCCCGGAGGGCGCCGGAGCGAGGGGACCCGAAGCGCAGCGGAGGGCCGTATGCAGGAGCAAGCGGTTTTGCCTACTTTTCCCAAGAGAAAAGTAGGCCGCCGTAAAGGCGGAAGGGGCCGGCAGCGTCGCCACATCGAATGGATAAGCCCGCAGACTCGACACCCAAGCCCAAGCCCAAGGATCTCGTGAAAAGCCGAAAAAAGCCCACTTCCCTGTGGGCGAGACAAACAGGTCAACGGTTGAAGCGTTCAGCCAGGCCGTACAGGGAGTCGGCCATGCGCTCCAGCTCCTGGCTGATCTCAGCACCTTGCTTGGCTTGTCCGGCACTGTGATCGCAGAGCTGGGCGATGCGGGTGATCTGCTGGTTGATGTCCTCGGCCACATGGCTCTGCTGTTCGGAGGCCGTGGCCATCTGTTGGCTCATGCCGGTAATGCGACTGACGGCTTGGGTGATCCCCACCAACGCCGATTGCACCGCTTCCACGCGCTGCACGCTGTCGCGGGAAATCTGCTCGCCCTTGCTCGCCGTCGACACCGCCCGCTGTGCCCCGTCGCGCAGGGAGGCGATGATCTGGTGAATCTCTTCGGTGGAAGTCCGGGTGCGCTGGGCCAGCGAACGCACTTCGTCGGCCACCACGGCAAAACCACGGCCCTGCTCGCCAGCCCGCGCCGCCTCGATCGCGGCATTGAGCGCCAGCAGATTGGTCTGTTCGGCGATCGAGGTGATCACATCCACCACGCTGCCGATCGACTGGGTCTGCTCGGCCAGGGCATTGACCGCCTGGCCAATGTCATTGACCGCCTCGTTCATGCTGCTCATGGCCTGCAGGCTCTGGCGGGCCAGGTCGCTGCCCTGCTGGGCCAGTTGATCGGCATCGGCGGCGGCCGTGGCGGTGCTCTGTACGTTGTGGGTGACTTCCTGGATGGTCGCCGCCATCTGCGCGATGGCGGTGGCCGACTGGTCGGTTTCACTGCGCTGGCGGTCGAGCATCTGGGCCTGGGCACCGGACAGGTCGGAGGACTGTGCAGCCCGTGACTTCACCCCTACTCCGGCATCTACCAATCGGGTCAGGGCCGTCTGCAAACGGGCTTCTTCACTGAGGATCGCCAGGTCCAGCTGCCCTTGCAGGCCCTTGTTGTCGCTGTAGGTCAGCGCCACCAGCGGGCTGGTGAAGGCCTTGGGGTGCTCGCCCAGGGTCCGCCTGATCACCCGCTGCTGGCGCGCCTCGGTCAGGTACCAGGCGCTGAGCAGGCTGGCCATCAGCACGCCGAGCGCCGCGTATTGCGGCAGCCACAGGTAGGCAGAGGCCGACAGCACTCCGGCGCCGATCAATGGCCAGCCGTGTTCCAGCGCAGCGCCGGCGCGCGCCGTCCAGGGCACCGCCGCACGGCCCTGGCGCAACCGCGCATAAAGCGCCGTGGCCCGGCGGATCTGGTCGCGGCTCGGTACCGAACGCACCGATTCGTAGCCGCTGACCCGGCCGTTTTCATAGATGGCCGTTACGTAGGCGCTGACCCAGTAGTAATCGCCGTTCTTGGCGCGGTTCTTGACCACGCCCATCCACGGCTTGCCCTGTTTGATGGTCTCCCACATATGGCCGAATACCGCCGGCGGCATATCAGGATGGCGCACCAGGTTGTGTGGCTGTCCAAGGAGTTCTTCGTAGGTAAAGCCGCTGATGGCGACGAAGGCATCGTTGCAATAGGTGATGCGGCTGTTGAGGTCGGTGGTGGAGATCAGGCGCTGGTCGTGGGGGAAGGTTCTTTCATGCTCAGTGACGGGCAAATTCATGCGCATCTAGGCAATTCCTTGCTTGGAATTTTAGGGGGAAACACGTCAAAGCAAGGAAATATTTAGCAAAAGAATTGTTGAGAAATCGTTAATAACCGAGGAAATCACCAGGTTTATTTGATTTTTCAAGACGACATTTCGGTCAAGCGGGCGTGAGCTGCGCCTTGAGCAAATCGCGGAAGGTCTGGATCAGCGGTTCACGGCTGCGTCCCCGGCGAATGATCATGGAAAACGGCGCCTGGTAGCCGAACGTGGCCGGCGACAATACCCGCAAATCGCCCTTGTCGGCCCAGGCCTGGGCATAGTGTTCCGGCAGGTAGCCGATATAGGCGCCGGAGAGCACCAGAATCAGCTGCGCCTCCATGCTTTCCACCGTTGCCGCGCTGTGCTTGAAGCCATGGCGGGCCAGTTCTGCCTGGCTCCAGTAGCCACGCCCGACCATGCGCTGCTGGGTGATGACCTGCTCGGGAATGCGCCGCTCATGGAACAGCGGATGGCGGTTGCTGCAGTACAGCCAGTGCTGCTCGCGGTACAGCGGCTGGTACACCAGCCCGCTCATGCGCGTGGAGAAGGCACCGATGGCCAGGTCCAGGCGGTTGTCCTGCACGCCCAGCTGCAACTCGTAGGGGCTGGAGACCGACAGGTGCAGGTGTACCGCCGGGTGCTCCTGGCTGTAGGCGCCGATGGCTTCGGCCAGGGGCAAGGCGCGGTCGCCGACGGTCGAGTCGATCACTCCCAGGTTCAGCGTACCGCGCAGCTCGCCCTTGAGGGCGGCGGCGTACTGCTCGAAGCCGTCCATCTCCGCCAGCAGGCGCAGGGTCTCCTGATGGAACAGCTCGCCCTTGCTGGTCAGGCTGAAACCGCCACGGCCACGGTGACAGAGCACGATGCCCAGGGCCGCTTCCAGCTGGCTCATGTAGGTGCTGATGGCCGAGGTCGACAGGTTGAGTTCGCGCTGGGCGTTGGCGAAGCCCTGGTGGCGCACGACGCTGACGAAAATGCGCAGGAGTTTCAGGTCAGGCAGTGCGGAGGCCATGGAAATCGGAGTCCAGAATAGACGGCAATGCAGAAAGTCTAACCGGCTTTTCGCGATTAGTTTAGGAAAACCTGAACTAAGTATTTGCCTGTAGCGATTCTCTTCGGCCACTACCTTTTGCAGACTTTGCTGCAATGCACCTGCTCACCGGCGTAAACGGGATCTACCCAGGCCCGCGAGACAGGTTCCAACAACTAGAACAATCGAATCGATGAGGCCCGACCGTGGACAAGATTCTTCACCAACCACTGGGCGGCAATGAAATGCCGCGTTTCGGCGGTATCGCCACCATGCTCCGCCTTCCTCATCTGCCGAGCGCCGAAGGCCTGGATGCGGCTTTCATCGGTATCCCCCTGGATATCGGTACCTCGCTGCGCTCGGGCACCCGCTTCGGCCCACGGCAGATCCGTGCCGAGTCGGTGATGATCCGTCCCTACAACATGGCCACCGGCGCCGCGCCCTTCGATTCGCTGTCGGTCGCCGATATCGGCGACGTGGCGATCAACACCTTCAACCTGCTTGAAGCCGTGCGCATCATCGAAGAAGCCTACGACGAGATCCTCGAACACAACATCATCCCCCTGACCATGGGTGGCGACCACACCATCACCCTGCCGATCCTGCGGGCGATCCACAAGAAGCACGGCAAGGTAGGCCTGGTGCACATCGATGCCCACGCCGACGTCAACGATCACATGTTCGGCGAGAAAATCGCCCACGGCACCACCTTCCGCCGCGCCGTGGAAGAAGGCCTGCTGGATTGCGACCGCGTGGTGCAGATCGGCCTGCGCGCCCAGGGCTATACCGCCGAAGACTTCAACTGGAGCCGCAAGCAGGGCTTCCGTGTGGTCCAGGCCGAAGAGTGCTGGCACAAGTCCCTGGCACCGCTGATGGCCGAAGTGCGCGAGAAAGTCGGCGGCGGCCCGGTTTACCTGAGCTTCGACATCGACGGCATCGACCCGGCCTGGGCCCCAGGCACCGGCACCCCGGAAATCGGTGGTCTGACCACCATCCAGGCGATGGAAATCATCCGTGGCTGCCAGGGCCTGGACCTGATCGGCTGCGACCTGGTCGAAGTCTCGCCGCCTTACGACACCACCGGCAACACCTCGTTGCTCGGCGCCAACCTGCTGTACGAAATGCTCTGTGTTCTGCCCGGCGTAGCACATCGCTAACAGTCACCGGCAAGGAGCTTCACCCCGGCAGGAGCCATGACGGCGGTCCGCACAAGACGGGCCGCACTACGAAGAAATGACCTGCGCAGGTAATCCGTGCGCAGGCACGATCTCACATAAAAAAGATAATCGGAGACACCCATGGCCTTGGACATACTTGTTGTATTGATCTATGCCGCCGGCATGCTCGCATTGGGCTGGTACGGCATGCGCCGGGCAAAAACCCACGAAGACTATCTGGTCGCCGGGCGTAACCTGGGCCCCAGCCTGTACATGGGCACCATGGCCGCCACGGTCCTGGGCGGCGCGTCCACCGTCGGCACCGTGAAGCTGGGCTATGTGCACGGTATTTCCGGCTTCTGGCTGTGCGCGGCACTGGGCCTGGGCATCATCGCCCTGAACCTGTTCCTCGCCAAACCGCTGCTGCGCCTGAAAATCTTCACCGTGACCCAGGTCCTGGAGCGTCGCTATAACCCGATGGCCCGCCAGGCCAGTGCGGTGATCATGCTGGCCTACGCCCTGATGATCGGCGTGACCTCGACCCTGGCCATCGGTACTGTGCTGCAGGTGCTGTTCGATCTGCCGTTCTGGGCGTCGATCTTGCTCGGTGGTGGCGTGGTGGTGGTGTACTCGACCATCGGCGGCATGTGGTCGCTGACCCTGACCGACATCGTCCAGTTTGTGATCAAGACCGTCGGCCTGATGTTCATCCTGCTGCCAATCTGCCTGTACCGCGTCGGTGGCTGGGATCAACTGGTGGCCAAGCTGCCGGAAGCCAGCTTCAACCTGACCACCATCGGTTGGGACACCATCATCACCTACTTCCTGATCTACTTCTTCGGCATCCTGATCGGTCAGGACATCTGGCAGCGCGTGTTCACTGCCCGTGACGAAAAAGTCGCAAAACGTGCCGGTACCACCGCCGGTATCTACTGCGTGATCTACGGTCTGGTGTGTGCGGTGATCGGTATGGCGGCCCACGTGCTGCTGCCGGATCTGGACAATGCCAACAACGCCTTTGCCGCCATCGTCAAATCCGCCCTGCCTGACGGCATCCGCGGCCTGGTGATCGCTGCTGCGCTGGCGGCGATGATGTCCACGGCCAGTGCCGGCCTGCTGGCAGCTTCGACCGTGCTCACCGAAGACCTGCTGCCCAAGCTGCGCGGCGGCAAGCAGTCGAGCCTGGCGGTCAACCGCCTGTTCACTCTGCTGACCGGTATTGCCGTACTGGGTATCGCCCTGGTGGTCGAAGACGTGATCAGCGCCCTGACCCTGGCCTACAACCTGCTGGTAGGTGGCATGCTGGTGCCGCTGATCGGTGCGATCTACTGGAAGCGCGCCACCACTGCGGCGGCAATCACCAGTATGTCCCTGGGCTTCGTCACCGCCCTGGTGTTCATGCTCAAGGATGGTATGGATGCCAACACGCCGATCTACTACAGCCTGGCGATCGGTCTGGTCAGCTTTGTGCTGGTGAGCCTGATGTCCCGTCGTCCGGCGGGTGCGGTAAACCTGGCCTGATACAGGCAAACGATAGCCGTCGCATCAGCCCTGATGCGGCGGCCCGAGCCAAGCGCTAGCGCCGAGGCTGGCGCTTGCGCTGCTCCTCATCGGTGGGAATCGGCACCGGCTGCAATGGCGGTGGAATCAAGCCCAGGGCCGCAGCCAGGTCATGAAGCCAGTTGAACAGATTATTTCTCATAACTCCCCCTTACGGGTCAGCCTGCACGGTGATTCAATCCTGCGATGCTTCATACAGATCATAGTCCTATGTCTGACATCGCGCATGGTCTAGCTACATGAGTTGGGGACAAGTTTGATTTCGATCAAGCCCCCACCGCCACTTCCACCCCCTGCATAACTGTTTCCCCTTGTTGCAGATCGATCCAGGCACTCAAGTTCGCGCCACGCATGCCCTTGCGCCACATCAGCCAGGTGGTGGCCTGGTCGAACGGCGCCTGCAGCCGATGCGCCGCCACCCGCTCGCGACCCGGCAGGCTGGCGAGCATCGACTCGGCCATCAGCGCCACACCCGCGCCCGCAATCACACAGGCCAGCATGCTCGGATAGGACTCGATTTCCATGACCCGGCCCATGGCCGCATGATCGTGGGCATACCAGGCTTCCAGGCGCATGCGGTAGGAACAGCCCTGGCGAAAGGTGAACACCGCCCGCCCGGCCACATCCCGGGCACTGCGCACCGGCAGATGGTCCGGCTCGGTGATCAGCACCAGGGTTTCATCGCATAGCGGCACGCCGTCGAGCCCGGCCAGGGCCAATGGTCCGTCCACCAGGGCGGCATCCAGGCGACCGTTGAGCAGGCCTTCGAACAACTCGCCACTGGGCGCCGCCTGCACCTGCAGGTTCACCGCCGGGTAGGCTTTGTGATAACGCGCCAGCAGGGCCGGCAGATGAATCGCCGCCGTGCTGTACATGGTGCCCAGGGCGAAATCCCCCGCCGGCTGCCCGCCCTGCACCGCCGCCACGGCTTCATCGTGCAGCGCCTGCAGGCGTGCGGCGTAATCGAGCAAGACCTTGCCCGCCGGCGACAACTGCAGGCGCTGGCGCTCACGGCGAAACAACTCGACACCCAGTTGTTCTTCCAGCTGGCGCAGCCGGGTGGACAGGTTCGACGGCACCCGGTGCAGGCGTTCGGCGGCCCGGGTTACCGAACCTTCCTCGGCGACCGCCTGAAAAATCCGTAGCTGGCTGAGCTCCACGAGATCTTCTCCATAACAGAACAAGTTTCTCATCATTATTCAATTTTACTGAAAGTCAATCGACAGTAGCCTGACGGTCATCGCCATCGCTTCAGGAACCTGGACATGTCTCCTTTCATTAGCCTGTTCGCCAGCGCCATCGCCCTGATGATGGCCATGGGCATCGGTCGCTTCGCCCTCACCCCGCAACTGCCGCACCTGATCGGCGAAGGTCAGGTCAGCCTCACCGCCGCGGGCCTGATCGCCGCGGCCAACTACCTGGGCTATTTGCTCGGTGCGCTGGACGCCATGTTCGCCCGCCGGCCGGGCCAGGTCAGCGCACGCCTGCACGGCGGCCTGTGGCTATGCGCGCTGCTCACCCTGGCGTCGTTCTGGGCCAGCGGCTTCTGGAGTCATTTGCTGCTGCGTTTCGGTACCGGCGTGGCCAGCGCCTGGGTGCTGGTGATGCTCACCAGCCTCACCCAGCAGCTCGCCGCAGCCAGCAACCGACCGCGCACGGGCGCACTGGTTTTCGCCGGCCCCGGGGTTGGCATCATGCTGACAGGGTTACTGGCGCTGGTCTCCAACCTGTACGGCCTGGGCTCGGCGCCGCTGTGGCTGATCTATGCCGGTGCGGCGCTGGCGATGTTGCTGGCGGTGCTGCCGTTCCTGCCACGCCCGCAGCCAGCTTCGGCGCCGGCTGCCACCACAGTGACGATGCCAGCGCCCACTCGGGGGATTGCCCGCCTCTGCCTGGTCTATGGGCTGTACGGGATCGGCTACATCATCCCGGCCACCTTCATGTCGCAGATGGCCAGTGCGCGCTTCCAGGGACACTGGCTGGCCGATCTGTTCTGGCCGGGTTTCGGCCTGGCGGCCGCCATCGGTGTAGGGGTGGCCAGCCTGCGTCGCCCGGCCACCGGCAGCACCTCGCGCTGGTTGATGATCACCTTGTGGCTGCAGGCCGTCGGCGTGTTCGCCTGCCTGCTGGACAATGGTCCGGGGCTGGCCCTGGGGGTGATCCTCTGCGGCGGACCGTTCCTGGCCTGCATGCAACTGGTGATGCAACGCTCGCGGGAGCTGGCGCCCCAGGCCACCCAGCGCAATGCCGGCCTGCTCACCGCCTGCTTCGCCGTCGGCCAGCTCAGCGGCCCGTTGCTGGCCGCCCTGAGCAATCAGTTCGCAGGCAGCCTGCAACCGGCGCTGATCGTCGCCGGTAGCGGCCTGCTGCTGGCCGGTGCACTGCTCTGGCGCCCGCAGGTCAGCCGAGCAGACTGCGCAAGCGTCGGCGTATCCATTGCTCGGCACTGACCAGGGTAACGCCGAGCAGGACCATGATGGCCCCGAGCACGAAGTTCATGCTCAGCGGCTCACCGAGCAACAGCACACCGAAGGTCACCCCGAACAGCGGGGTGATGAAGGAGAACACCGCCAGGTTCGAAGCCAGGTAGCGGCGCAGCAGCCAGAACCAGGCAAGGTAGCTGAAGAATGACACGATCAGCCCCTGGAACAGCAGGCTGCCGATGGAGACGGGGGTAAAGCTGACGTGGCTGACCTGGCCGCTGACGGCCGCGATCAGCAGCAGCCCGACGAAACCGACCGCCAGTTGGTAGAACAGTGTCAGGGTCGCCGGGGCCTCCGACAGCCGTGAGCCGCGCACCACCACCGTGGTGGCGCCCCAGGCCAGGCCGGCCAGTACACCGAAGGCATCGCCCAACAACATGCGGCTGTCCATCTGCTCCAGCGACATCCCGCCGGCGAAGGCAAAGGCAATACCGCCGAACGACAGCAGGATGCCCAGCCATTGCAGCGGTCGCAGGCGCTCGCTGGGCAGCAGCCAGTGCAGGCCCAGGGCCGTGAATACCGGTGCGGTATAGAGGAACACCGACATATGTGCTGCCGACGTCAATTTCAGCCCTTCGGCGATGAACAGGAACTCCAGGCCGAACAAGGCGCCGGCCAGCACCCCGCCGCGCCAGGTGTGCGCCACCTGGTCCCAGCCGCCACGCCAGCACATCAGCAACCCCACCAGCACCGCCGCCATGCCTGAGCGCAGGGCCTGCTGCATCACCGGGGCGATGTCTGGCGCGGCCCATTTGATCATCACCTGCTGGATACCCCAGATCAGGCACAGCACCAGCATGACTTGCAGGGCAAAGGCATCGGTATTGCGGCGGGTGGCGCTCATTGCAGGCACCCGGTTGTCACGTATGGCATGGCAGATTCTCGGCAACTGTGGATCCAGTGCCGATTATCGGGGGCTGCAGGCCTGTATTGCCAGCCTTGGATTCGTCGAACACCTACTGGGGGCTCGACTGAACTTTGCGCGCCCGGGTGCGTTCAACCGCATAACCATGTCAGGGAGTTGCGCCATGAAGACCTTGTTGAACATCACTGCCGCCGCCAGTTTGCTGTTGGCCTTGCCCAGCTGGGCCTGCACGCTGGAGGAAGCCACGGAAAAACGCGAGGAACTGGCCAAGGAGGTTTCTCGACTGACGGAGCAGAATCCGCAGAAGGCCAAGGAAATCAACGAAGAATTGAAAGGGATGAAGCTGGACAGTGCCAGCCGGGATCTGCCTGACAAGTGTCAGCTGATCGATCGGCGCTTGCAGGAATTGCGCACGGCAGAGAAGCAGGTTTGAAGCCATCGCGGGGCCAGCCCGCTCCTACACAGCTATCTGTAGGAGCGGGCTTGCCCCGCGATGAGGCCTGAATGGCTTTACTCGGCAGCCGCCTCAGGCTTGCGACGCTTGAGCGGCGCCAGGCCGTCGGCGCTGGCCAGCGGTGCATTGCGCTTGGGCTTGGCGGTCGGCTTGCGTTTGGCCGCTGCCGTGGTCTTCTTGTCGCCCTTCTTGTCGGTCTTTTTCTTCTTCACCCCGGCCGCCTTGCCCGAGGCCTTGACCTTCTTCGGCCCGCCGTAGGTGCCCTTGACCTCCTTGATGACCCGGCGCTCGAAGCTCTGCTTGAGGTAGCGCTCGATGCTCGACATCAGGTTCCAGTCGTTGTGGCAGATCAGCGACACTGCCAGGCCTTCGTTACCGGCACGGCCGGTGCGACCGATACGGTGCACGTATTCGTCGCCACTGCGCGGCATGTCGAAGTTGATCACCAGGTCCAGGCCGTCGACGTCCAGGCCGCGGGCGGCGACATCGGTGGCGACCAGGATCTTCGCCCCGCCCTGCTTCAGGCGCTCGATAGCCAGCTTGCGGTCCTTCTGGTCCTTGTCACCGTGCAGGACGAAGGCCTTGTAGTCCTTGGCCACCAGGTGACCGTAGATGCGGTCGGCCATGACCCGGGTGTTGGTGAAGATGATTGCCTTGTCGTAGGTCTCGTTCGCCAGCAGCCACTGGACGATCTGTTCCTTGTGCTGGTTATGGTCGGCGGTGATGATCTGCTGGCGAGTGCCCTCGGCCAGCTGGCTGACGCTGTTGAGCATCAGGTGCTCAGGGTCTTTGAGCACTTTGCCGATCATCTCGCGCAGGCTGGCACCGCCCGTGGTGGCGGAGAACAGCATGGTCTGTTCGCGGTTCGGGCACTCGTTGCACAGGCGCTCGACGTCTTCGGCAAAGCCCATGTCGAGCATGCGGTCGGCTTCGTCCAGAACGATGACCTGGACATGCTCCAGCTTCAGGTTACCGGCATTGAGTTGCTCGAGCAGGCGGCCCGGGGTGCCGATCAGCACATCCGGCACCTTGCGCAGCATGGCAGCCTGTTCCTTGAAGTCTTCGCCACCGGTCACCAGGCCCGCCTTGATGAAGGTGAACTGGGAGAAGCGCTGGACTTCCTTGAGCGTCTGTTGCGCCAACTCACGGGTCGGCAGCAGCACCAGGGCGCGGATCTCGACGCGCTTCTGCTGCAGGTCGACCAGGCGATTGAGCAGCGGCAGGACGAAGGCTGCGGTCTTGCCGCTACCGGTTTGCGCCGTCACCCGCAGGTCCCGCCCTTGCAACGCCAGGGGAATGGCCGCTGCCTGCACCGGCGTCGGCTCGACAAAGTTCAGCTCGGCCACGGCTTTGAGCAGGCGTTCGTGCAGGGCGAATTGGGAAAACACGGGTGTACCTCGGGCATGGGCAAAAAATTCAGTTGCATAGGGTAACGTTTTCCGGCGTCGACGCCGAATTTCTTTTGCCCCCCGCCCGTCGATCCGCGCTCTAATACCCCCTGTTTTTCGAAATACGGACACTCCTCAACGCGTTATGGACATTCAACAGATGTGGCAAAACACCCTGGACCTCTGGGGCACGCTCGACCAACACCCGGTGTTGCACGCCGGCCTGGGCCTGACGGTACTGCTGGTGATCGCCCTGGTGCTGGGCCGGGTGGCGCGCTTCCTGATCCTGCACGCCGCCCGCCTGCTGGGGCGCCAGCCGGCCCTGCACTGGCTCAATGACCTGCGCCAGAACAAGGTCTTCCATCGCCTGGCCCAGACCACCCCGTCGCTGCTGGTGCAGTTCGGCCTGAAACTGGTGCCGGAGCTGAACGCCACCAGCCAGCATTTCCTCGGCAATGTGGCCCTGGCGTTCACCATCCTGTTCCTGACCCTGGCCCTCTCGGCCCTGCTCGACGCCCTGCTGGACATCTACGCCCGCACCGAACACGCGCGCACCCGCTCGATCAAGGGTTATGTGCAACTGGCCAAGATGGTGCTGTTCGTGTTCGCCGCGATCGTCATCGTCGCCACCCTGATCGACCGCTCGCCGCTGTTGCTGCTGTCGGGCCTGGGTGCCATGTCGGCGGTCATTTTGCTGGTGTACAAGGACACCCTGCTGTCGTTCGTGGCCAGCGTGCAGCTGACCAGCAACGACATGCTGCGGGTCGGCGACTGGATCGAGATGCCCCAGGTCGGCGCCGACGGCGATGTGGTGGATATCACCCTGCACACGGTCAAGGTGCAGAACTTCGACAAGACCATCGTCTCCATCCCCACCTGGCGGCTGATGTCCGAGTCGTTCAAGAACTGGCGCGGCATGCAGCAGGCCGGTGGGCGGCGAATCAAGCGCAGCCTGTTCATCGACGCCGGCGGCGTGCGCTTCCTGCGCCCCGACGAGGAGCAGCGCCTGGGTGAAGTGCGTCTGCTGAGCGACTACATCGCCCGCAAGCGCAACGAGCTCAAGAGCTGGAACGAGGCCCAGGGCAACGTCGCCGAGCTGTCCGCCAACCGCCGACGGATGACCAACATCGGCACCTTCCGCGCCTATGCCCTGGCTTATCTTAAGAGCCACCCGGACATCCAGCCGAATATGACCTGCATGGTCCGCCAGATGCAGACCACCGCCCAAGGCGTGCCGCTGGAGATCTACTGCTTCACCCGCACCACCGTGTGGGCTGACTACGAACGCATCCAGGGCGACATCTTCGACTACCTGCTGGCGGTGATGCCGGAGTTCGGCCTGAGCCTGTACCAGCAACCCAGCGGCAACGACCTGCGCGCCGGCCTGCTACCCGCGACCCTGCCCGGCCAGCACCGCACGCTCAGTGCCGAGACGGCCGAGCCATAGCGAAGCGAGGATCACCGCGCCACCGATGAACAGCCTGCCCAGGGGCTCGTGCTGGTTCCAGATCAGCAGGTTGAGCAACAGCCCCACCGGCACATGCAGGTTGTTCATCACCGCCAGGGTAGCGCCATTGACCAGGCAAGCGCCCTTGTTCCACCAGTACAGCCCCAGCGCCGTCGGGCACAGGCCGAGGAACAACAGCACCAGCCACTGCACGTCGGTGCTGGGCAGGTGCTGGCGGTTGCCGAAGGCCAGGAAGGCCGGCAGCACCACCAGCAAGGCACCCAGGTAGAAGTAGCCGAAGCGTCGGTAGTGCGGCAAGTCGCTGGGGTTGCGCGCGATCAGGTGGCGGTACAGCACCTGCCCGGCGGCGTAGGTGAAGTTGGCCAGCTGCAGCAGCAAAAAGCCCATGAAGAAGTCCGGGCTGATGCTGTCGAAACGGATCACCGCCGCCCCCGCCACCGCCACTAGTGCAGCCAGCAACGCCCAGGGGTTGAAGCGCCGGTTCAGGGCGTCCTCGATCAGGGTCACATGCAAGGGGGTGAGGATGGTGAACAACAGCACTTCCGGCACCGTCAGCACCCTGAAGCTCAGGTACAGGCAAACATAGGTGATGCCGTATTGCAGGGCGCCGATCAGCAGCATCGAGCGCATGAAGCGAGGCTCGACCTGGCGCCAGCGGGTCAGCGGCAGGAACACCAGCCCCGCCAGTAGCACCCGCGCCAGCACGGCGAAATAGCTGTCGACCTGCCCGGCCAGGTACTCGCCGATCAGGCTGAAAGAAAACGCCTGGATCAGCGCGACGATCAATAAATAGCCCATGGTTGCCCCTTGCTGTGGAGGCGGCGACCTTAGCTTTTCGTGGGGGTGGGGGCAACTGGTGATCGCGGGGCAAGCCCGCTCCTACAGGTTTTCTTCACGCCCACAAAAAAGCCCGGTCAATGACCGGGCAGGTACACCTAAGGAGCAACAGGTGTCAGGCGGGAAAGATCAGGTGCGACTCAAGCCACCGCAGCCAGCTGGGCCTTGGCCTGGTTCAAGCCTTTCTCGTGGAAGTCGCCGCCCATGTTCAGGCCTTCGGCATGGATGAAGGTCACGTCATGGATACCGATGAAGGCCATCACCTGGCGCAGGTAGGGTTCCTGATGGTCGCTGGTCGCACCAGCATGGATGCCGCCACGCGCGGTGAGGATGTAGGCACGCTTGCCGGTCAGCAGGCCTTGTGGACCGGTTTCGGTGTACTTGAAGGTGACACCGGCGCGCAGCACATGGTCCAGCCAGGCTTTCAGGGTGCTGGGGATGGTGAAGTTGTACATCGGCGCGGCCAGTACCAGCACATCGGCGGCCAGCACTTCATCGGTCAGTTCGTTGGAACGGGCCAGGGCCTTGAGCTCTTCGTCACTGCGCTGCTCTGCAGGCTTCATCCAGCCACCGAGCAGGTTGGCGTCCAGGTGCGGGACCGGGTTGACGGCCAGGTCACGCTGGGTGATGACGTCGGCCGGGTGTGCGGTCTGCCACTGGCTGACGAAATCACGGGTCAGTTGCCGGGAGATCGAATCCTGCTGGCGGGCGCTGCTTTCGATAACGAGTACACGGGACATGGTTGCCTCCATCGGCGAATGTGGTCAGTCGATGGAGGGAAGATTAATCAGTGACCGATCGATTAAAAAGCGTAAAATCTGGGTGCAATCTATCAGTTAATTTGTTTTATTTGCTCGATGCTCTACCCTCAACGGCAAGTCGTACCCCTGGCTACTGCGGTTTGCAGCTCAGGGCGATGCGCAGCTTGATGATTTCGCGGTTGAACTTGGCGGTGGCATCGACGCTTTTCTTCGCCGGTACCTGCACACGACGCACCCGCGGGGCTTCCGGCCCGTTGCGGAAGGTCACCTTGCACTGGGCGGCGACGTCACCATAGTTGTTCACGGTGATCGAGCCGATGTCGCGGTCGGTGTCGTAGGTGACGTAGTCGATCTTGACGCCTTCGATGGTCTTTTCCACATCGATGGGGTACGCCAGCGCGGTGAGCGGAAGCAGGGCCAGCAGTACTGCAAAACATTTCTTCATTCGACGCTCTCCATGAAAGAGCGCCAGCTTAGGACAACAGGAGCCGAAGATGAAAGCGCCGCGCGTTACCCTGGATCAGTGGCGGACCCTCCAGGCAGTGGTCGACCACGGTGGTTTCGCCCAGGCGGCAGAAGCGCTACACCGCTCGCAATCCTCGGTCAGCTATACCGTGGCGCGCATGCAGGACCAGCTGGGAGTGCCACTGCTGCGCATCGACGGACGCAAAGCGGTGCTGACCGAAGCCGGCAACGTGCTGCTGCGCCGCTCGCGGCAACTGGTCAAACAGGCCAGCCAGCTGGAAGACCTGGCCCACCACATGGAACAGGGCTGGGAAGCCGAGGTGCGCCTGGTGGTCGATGCTGCCTACCCCAACGCCCGCCTGGTCCGCGCCCTGAGCGCCTTCATGCCGCAAAGCCGTGGCTGCCGGGTACGCCTGCGCGAAGAGGTGCTGTCCGGGGTCGAGGAGGTGCTGCATGAAGGCATCGCCGATCTTGCCATCAGCGGCTTCAATATTTCCGGCTACCTGGGCACCGAACTCAGTTCGGTCGAGTTCGTCGCCGTCGCCCACCCGGAACACAGCCTGCACCGCCTGGGCCGCGAGCTGAGCTTCCAGGACCTGGAAAGCCAACTGCAGGTGGTGATCCGCGACTCGGGCCGTGCGCAACCCCGCGACGTTGGCTGGCTGGGCGCCGAACAACGCTGGACCGTGGGCAGCCTGGCCACCGCTGCAACCTTCGTCAGCAGCGGCCTGGGCTTTGCCTGGCTGCCGCGCCACCTGATCGAACGGGAACTGCGCGAAGGCCTGCTCAAGCCCCTGCCGCTGGATCAGGGTGGCAGTCGCCATCCACTGTTCTACCTTTATTCGAACAAGGACAAACCCCTGGGTCCGGCCACGCAGATTCTCATCGAGTTGCTGCGCAACTTCGACACCGCGCCGCTGGACGTCCCCTTCGCCGCCCCCGCCCAAGCCTGACAGGAATCACGCCCATGGCCTATTTCGAACATGAAGGTTGTTCGCTGCACTACGAGGAATACGGCCAGGGCGAGCCGCTGGTGCTGCTGCACGGCCTGGGATCCAGCACCCGGGACTGGGAAATGCAGGTGCCGGACCTGGCTCGGCATTACCGGGTGATTCTGATGGACATCCGCGGCCACGGCCGCTCCGACAAACCCCGCGAGCGCTACAGCATCGCCTCGTTCAGCGCCGACCTGCTGGCGTTGCTCGAACAGTTGCAGACCGGCCCCGTGCACCTGGTCGGCCTGTCCATGGGCGGCATGGTGGGCTTTCAGTTCGCCGTCGATCATCCCGAATGGCTGCGCAGCCTGTGCATCGTCAACAGTGCCCCGGAGGTCAAGCGCCGCACCCGCAGCGACTGGATCTGGTGGGCCAAGCGTTGGGCCATGGCCCGCCTGCTGAGCCTGGAAGCCATCGGCAAGGGCCTGGCCGCGCGCCTGTTCCCCAAGCCCGAACAGGCCGAACTGCGGCGCAAGATGGCCCAGCGCTGGGCCCAGAACGACAAGCGCGCCTACCTTGCCAGTTTCGATGCCATCGTCGGCTGGGGCGTCAGCGAACGCCTGGCGCAGATCAGCTGTCCTACCCTGGTGATCACCGCCGACCAGGATTACACCCCGATACAACTCAAGGAACGCTATGTCCGCCTGATTCCCCAGGCGCGACTGGCGGTGATCGAGGATTCGCGGCACGCTACACCCCTGGACCAACCTCAGGTTTTCAACCAGACGCTGCTGCACTTCCTGTCAGCGTCCACCACTTCTCAAGGAACATTGAGCCCATGCTGAAAAAACTCATGCTCGCCACCTGCTCGGTCGTCTTCGCCACCAGCCTGATGGCGGCCGACAAAGCGCCCCATGTCCTGCTGGACACCAGCTTCGGCCCGATCGAAGTGGAACTGGACCCGGTCAAGGCGCCGATCAGCAGCAAGAACTTCCTCGAATACGTGGACAGCGGCTTCTACAACAACACCATTTTCCATCGGGTGATCCCGGGCTTCATGGTCCAGGGTGGCGGCTTTACTGATCAGATGTCGCAGAAGGAAACCAAGGCGCCGATCACGAACGAAGCCAGCAATGGCCTGCACAACGTCCGTGGCACGCTGGCCATGGCACGCACCTCCGACCCCAACTCGGCTACCAGCCAGTTCTTCATCAACGTTGCCGATAACGATTTCCTCAACCCGGGCCGCGACCGCGGCTATGCCGTGTTCGGCAAGGTGACCAAAGGCATGGAGGTGGTCGACCAGATCGTCAACTCGCCGACCACCGTAAAGAGAGGCATGCGCGACGTACCGGCCGATCCGGTCTACATCAAGTCGGCCAAACGCATCGACTGAAACACCGGGGGCTCACAGGGACGTGACCCCAGGCCTTAAGGTCGAACCAGACAGGAGTTACCCTTTCCATGCTGTTCCGCCGTTTCGAAAAGTTGATCGATATCTTCCGTGAGGCGCCCACGGCGGCGCCGCCCAGCACGGTCTGGCCGTTTTACCTGTACTACCTGCGCCAGGTCTGGCCCAGCTTTGCCGCGCTACTGGTGATCGGTTTTATCGGCGCGCTGATCGAAGTGGCGCTGTTCAGTTACCTGAGCCGGATCATCGACCTGGCCCAGGGCACCCCTTCCAGCAACTTTTTCAGCGACCACGCCGGCGAGCTGCTGTGGATGCTGGTCGTGGCGCTGATCCTGCGCCCGGTGTTTCTCGCCCTGCATGACCTGCTGGTGCACCAGACCATCAGCCCGGGCATGACCAGCATGATCCGCTGGCAGAACCACACCTTCGTGCTCAAGCAGAGCCTGAACTTCTTCCAGAGCGACTTTGCCGGACGTATCGCCCAGCGCATCATGCAGACCGGCAACTCGCTGCGCGACTCGGCGGTCCAGGCCGTGGATGCCCTCTGGCATGTGCTGATCTATGCCATCAGCTCGCTGGTGCTGTTCTTCGAAGCCGACTGGCGCCTGATGCTGCCGCTGCTCGCCTGGATCGCCAGCTACATCGGCGCGCTCTACTACTTCGTGCCACGGGTCAAGGAACGCTCGGTGATCTCCTCGGACGCCCGCTCCAAGCTCATGGGGCGGATCGTCGACGGCTACACCAACATCGCTACCCTCAAGCTGTTCGCCCATACCGAACACGAACAACAGTACGCCCGCGATGCCATCAGCGAGCAGACCGAGAAGACCCAGCTCGCCGCCCGGGTGGTCACCAGCATGGACGTGGTCATCACCAGCCTCAACGGCCTGCTGATCGTCACCACCACGGGCCTGGCCCTGTGGCTGTGGACCCAGTCGCTGATCACGGTCGGTGCCATTGCCCTGGCCACCGGCCTGGTGATCCGCATCGTCAACATGTCCGGCTGGATCATGTGGGTGGTCAATGGCATCTTCGAAAACATCGGTATGGTCCAGGATGGCCTGCAGACCATCGCCCAGCCGGTCACCGTCACCGATGTGCCGAACGCCCCGGCGCTCAAGGTCGAACGCGGTGCGGTCAAGTTCGAGAACGTGGGCTTTCACTACGGCAAGGGAAGCCGGGTCATCGACGGCCTGAACCTGGACATTCGCCCCGGCGAAAAAATCGGCCTGATCGGCCCGTCAGGTGCTGGTAAATCGACCCTGGTCAATCTGCTGCTGCGCCTGTACGACCTGGAAAGCGGGCGCATCCTGATCGATGGCCAGGACATCGCCCGGGTGACCCAGGCCAGCCTGCGTGCGCAGATCGGCATGATCACCCAGGACACCTCGCTGCTGCACCGCTCGATCCGCGACAACCTGTTGTACGGACGCCCGGATGCCAGCGAAGCCGCGTTGTGGGAAGCAGTACGCCGGGCGCGGGCCGACGAGTTCATTCCGCAATTGTCCGACGCCCAGGGCCGCACCGGCTTCGATGCCCATGTCGGTGAGCGCGGGGTCAAGCTGTCCGGCGGCCAGCGCCAGCGCATCGCCATTGCCCGGGTACTGCTGAAAAACGCGCCGATCCTGATCATGGACGAGGCGACCTCGGCGCTGGATTCGGAAGTCGAGGCGGCGATCCAGGAAAGCCTGGAAACCCTGATGAAGGGCAAGACCGTGATAGCCATCGCCCACCGCCTGTCGACCATTGCCCGCATGGATCGCCTGGTGGTGCTGGAAAAGGGGCGGATCGTCGAGATGGGCAGCCATGCCGAGCTGCTCGCTCACCAGGGGCTGTATGCCCGATTGTGGCATCACCAGACTGGCGGGTTTGTCGGTATCGATTGAAGCACCTGTAGGAGCGAACTGTGGGAGCGGGCTTGCCCCGCGATTGCGTCACACCACATCGCGGGGCAAGTCGAATCGTCGCACCGCCACTCCCACAGGGTCATCAAGCCTGGCGGTACGGCAACGCCGCCCTGGCCTCCTCGGCATACGCCATCACCCCCGCCCGCTCCTGTTCAAGGAACTCCACCACCGCCCGGCGCAAGCCCGGGTGCAGCAGGTAATGCCAGGAGCGGGTAATCACCGGCTCAAAGCCCCGGATCAGCTTGTGCTCGCCCTGCGCCCCGGCATCGAAGCGCTGCAGGCCTTCGGCGATGGCGAAGTCCATGCCCTGGTAGAAGCAGGTTTCGAAATGCAGCCGGTCGAATTCATCCACACAGCCCCAGTAGCGGCCATACAGGCTGTCGCCGCCCACCAGGCTGAAGGCCATGGCCACGTCGCGTCCGGCCTGGCGCGCCATGACCACCCGGATCGCTTGAGGCATGCGCTCGGCCAGCAGGCTGAAGAACGAGCGCGTCAGGTACGGCGCACGACGGCGCACGGCGTAGGTATTGGCATAGCAGGCAAAGACGAAGTCCCACTGTGCCTCGCTCAGCTCATCGCCGCGGTACCAGCGAAATTCGATTCCCTGCCCCGCCACCTGCTCACGCTCCTTGCGCATCTGCTTGCGCTTGCGCGAGCTGAGGCTGTCGAGGAAGTCCTGGAAGTCCCGGTAGCCCTGGTTGCGCCAGTGAAACTGACAGCCAAGGCGCTCCATCCAGCCCTCACGCCCCCGCATCACGGCATCGCCGTGCTCATCGGTGAAATTGATGTGAGCGCCTGACAGCCCCTGCTCGAACAATTCTGCAGTCAGCTGGTCGACCAGCTCGGCGGCCGCCTCGGGATTACCCAGCAGCCGCGCACCGGTCACCGGGGAAAACGGCACGGCGCAAAGCAGTTTCGGGTAGTACGCAATTCCCGCCCGCTCGCAGGCATCAGCCCAGCCATGGTCGAAGACATACTCGCCATAGGAATGGCTCTTCACATAGGCCGGCAACGCGGCCAGTAACTGACCCGCGGTATCGGTCAACAACCGATGGGCCGGAGTCCAGCCTGTGCGCGAAGAAACGCTGCCACTGTCTTCCAGGCTGCTCAGGAAGGCATGGCGCAAAAAGGGTTGCTCCCCCGGCACCAGGGCATCCCAGTGCTGTGGGGCAAGATCGGCGAGGTGAGACAAGGTCAGGGTAGGCATTGGCGCAGTCTGCCTCGTCAGGCGCGCGAAAAAAAGCCCAGTGGGAGCGGGCTTGCCCCGCGATTGCGTTTTGTCGGGCAAATCGCAATCGCGAGGCAAGCTCGCTCCCACAGCAGCGGTGTTGCTTAGAACACGTATTGCGCGCGCATGACGAAACCATCGCCGCTGTCGTCGCCGGCAGCGTTTTCGGCGTTGTCGACCTTGGACTTGACGTACACGCCGCTGAGTTTGATCGACTCGTTGGCGTACCAGTTCAGACCGACGTTGTGCACCTTGCCTTCGACATCGTCGATGTTGGCGAACGCGCCGTTGTCATCGTCGGTGCTCAGGTGATCGTAGCGGTAGAACACTTCCCAGGCGCCGATCTGCTTGTTCGACGGCTTGATGCTGTCGAACTTGCCGAGTTTGTAGCCACGGGCTTCACCGGTGAGGGTGTAGGCCAGTTGACCGTAGTAGCCTTCGGACTTGATGTCGGAGAAGGCAGCGCTGTCAGCCTCGGTGTCACGTTTGATGTATTCGCCCTGTACCGAGAATGGCCCCATGGCCCAGGCGGCTTCCAGGTTCCAGGCCATGTCGGTGTCGTAGGCACCGACCGGGGTGTTGTTCTGGCCGCCGAGCAGCAGGCGGTTGCCGTTGCTGCCGGCATCCTGGCCACCGTCGGTGCTCACGCCACGCATGCCCAGGCGGCTGCGGATACGGCCGTCGAATGCGGTGTCGGACAGATCGCGCTGGGCGTAGTTGATACCGAAGTGCAGGACATTGCCGGTTTCGTGCATCGGGGCGAATACGCCGCGCAGGTTGAACTGCTTGGTGCTGTCGCCATCCTTGTCCTGGTTGGTGGCGTCCTTGGCGAACACACCGACCGAACCGTACAGCGACTCACCGGCGTTACCCGATACCTGCAGGCCCATGCCGCCGTTGTGGGCGTTGGTCCAGTCCACCAGGTCGTAGGCGGCGGTACGCTCCTGGGCGGTGACCCACTTGGAGCTGGTGGCCTTTTCCAGACCGAACTCAGGGTCGAAACGACCGACCTTGATCTGCACCGGCTTGAAGCCGTTGTAGGCCAGCGAGGCTTCGTCGAAGTAACCGTCTTCGCTGCGGTTGTCACCGCCGGAGTTGTGCGAGAAGTCGTAGGCGATCTGGTAGGCCCAGTCGGTGTACATCACACCACCCAGCTCCAGGTAGGCACGGCGGAAGTAACCGGCGTCGGCAGTGTTGCCGTTGTTGGTGTAGAAACCGTCGAAGCGGCTGTAGTCGGCCTGGACACGACCGCCCAGCTTGAAGCTGAATTCCTTGTCGGTAGTAGCGACCTCGAGGCCACCTTTGGTCTTGACTACGATATCGGCGCCGTCGGTGGTTACGGTACCCGCGAAAGCCTGGGCGGTTACGGCCATGGCCAAGGCGCTGGCTGCGAAACCTGCGAAGTGCTTACGGATCATCGAAGTAGCTCCCCTACTGTATGGTCTTGAAAGTGTTGGAAAAACACGCGGCCAGGGCCACTTGTGCTGGGGAGGAATCTTGGCGGGGGGTTATGTCAGATCAGTGGCTTTTATATAAATGTTTTATGACAACGGAACTTTTTTACTTCCAAACGAAATAAGCCGGAAAACGCCATTGCAGCGCCTTCCAGTCGTCGTTCAGGGCTTGTTCGCGCCCCGCTGCTCGCGCGACAGACGCTCGGCCAGCGCCGCGCTACCGGGCTCCGGTGCTGGCGGCATGGCCCGCACGGTGGCCTGGGCCAGTTGCAGCTGCTTGATGAAGCGCCGGCAGTTTCGGCAGAACAGCAGGTGCTGACGCACCATCAGGCGCTCGCCCAGGTTCAGTTGTTCATCGACGAAGTCGCTGGAGCGGGCGACTAGTTCCTTGCAGGTCAGCATTGGCCGGTTTCCTCGAAGTGTTCCAGGGTCGCGAAGACCTTCAGCCGTGCCCGGTGCAGCAGCACGCGGACATTGGAGAGCGAGATATCGAGAAGATTACAGATCTGTTCCAGTTCCAGCCCCTGGCGTTCGCGCAACACCAGGACGCTGCTTTGCAGCTCCGACAGGCTGAGCAAGGTGTGCTCCAGGCACTTACGCAGCTCGTCCTGGCTGAGCAAGGCTTCAGGGCTGTCTTCGTGCCAGGCTGAAGGCGCCAGCAACCAGTGGCCGTCGCTGGCAAAACGCTCGTCGCCGATGCTGCCATGGGGCGCGGGCAGGTCGTCGAGCAGCACTTCCCGGCGGTTGTGTTTGTAACGGGTCTTGGCCGCGTTGGCGGTAATGGTCAGCAGCCAGGTCTTGAGGCTGGAACGCTGCTGGAATCCGCCCAGGTTGCGCACCACCGCCAACCAGGCATCCTGCACCACCTCATCGGCGTTGCGGCTGCCGACAATGGCATAGGCCACGGCGCGCATCGCTCCTTGATAGGTATCGACCAGTTCCTTGAAAGCCTGTTGCTCGCCCTTGAGCAGCCGCTCGAGCAAGCGGCCTTGTTCTTCACCTGTCATCGCCATCCATCCGTCGTTGTGCCGGTAGAGTCTGATTAGAGGAGTTTGTTACAGGCTTGGCGATCAGCAAAGGGAACATTCACGGGGGAACGATTCCCTTTGCCATTGGATAGAACCGCCTCAGCGTTGTGTGACGGTTCGCAGGTCGATCAGCGCTTGCGCAGGATCACGCTACCGATGGAATAACCGGCGCCGAACGAACTGAGCACACCCAGCGCGCCCTTGGCCAGGTCGTCCTGGTGCTTGTGCAGGGCGATCACCGAGCCGGCCGAGCTGGTGTTGGCGTAGCTGTCGAGGATCACCGGTGCCTCTTCTTCCAGCGCATCGCGGCCCAGCAGCTTCTTGACGATCAGGTGGTTCATGCTCAAGTTGGCCTGGTGCAGCCAGAAGCGCTTGACGTCACTGACGTTGAGGTTGTTCTCGGCCAGGTGCTGGCCGATCAGCTCGGCGACCATCGGGCAGACTTCGCGGAACACCTTGCGACCTTCCTGGACGAAGAGCTTGTCCGGAGCACCGATGCCCTCTTCGGCGGCGCGGTTGAGGAAGCCGAAGTTGTTGCGGATGTTGTTGGAGAACTGGGTCAGCAGCTTGGTGCTGACGATGTCGAACTGATGGGCGGAGGTCGCCAGGTCAGCCCGCTCGACCAGCACGGCAGTCGCCGCGTCACCGAAGATGAAGTGGCTGTCGCGGTCGCGGAAATTCAGGTGGCCGGTGCAGATTTCCGGGCTGATCACCAGTACGGCGCGGGCCTGGCCCAGTTGCACGCTGTTGCAGGCGGTCTGGATGCCGAAGGTGGCCGAAGAGCAGGCGACGTTCATGTCGAAGCCGAAGCCGTTGATGCCCAGGGCCTGCTGCACTTCGATGGCAATGGCCGGGTACGGGCGCTGCAGGTTGGAACAGGCGACGATCACCGCATCGACGTCGGCCGCCGTGCGCCCGGCCCGTTGCAGGGCCTGCTCGGCAGCCGCCACGGCCATCTGGCAGAGGATCGACGGCTCGTCGTTGGAACGCTCCGGCAAGCGTGGCTTCATGCGCTGCGGGTCGAGGATGCCGTCCTTGTCCATGACGAAGCGGCTCTTGATCCCCGAGGCCTTTTCGATGAAGGCGGCGCTGGACTCAGCCAGGGCCTGGACTTCGCCACGCTCGATGGCCTGGGCGTTGTCAGCGTTGAACTGCTGCACATAGGCATTGAAGGAATCCACCAGCTCCTCGTTGGAGATGCTGTTGGCCGGGGTGTACAGGCCGGTGCCGCTGATGACGACGTTATGCACGGTCGTTCCTCTGTTCAGGGGCCGATGCCGGTCGGGCAGCGGCCTGTTCGATTCGAAAATGGTACGAACGTACCAATTTGTGCAGGCAATAACCCCCGTGCGGGATCGCCGCGGGGCCTCTCATTGGTTAAACACCGCTGCCGGGCAGGCAGCGGTCATATATCGGCCAAGTGTGCCACAAATAAAGGTCTCTAGGCTTCTACCTGACTCCACTGCTTGTTCAGTCGCTTGTCGGAAACCGGCACCTTGGTGCCCAGCTGCTGGGCGAACAAGGACACCCGATACTCCTCCAGCCACCAGCGGTACAGCGTCAGATGTGCATCGCGCTTGCCTTCCTGGGCGTGCTTGTCGGCGCGGGTCTTGTACTGCGTCCAGAGATTACCCAGCTCGCCGCTCCAGACCCGGTCCTTCTGGACCTGGCTGCCCAGTTTCTCCAGGCGCAGTTCGACGGCCTTGAGGTAGCGCGGCATCTCCTTGAGCCACAGCATCGGAGTTTCACGGACAAAGCCCGGGTACACCAGGTTGCCCAGTTGCTGCTTGATGTCGTTGAGCGCCACGGCCTGGGCCAGGTCGATCTTGCCCTTGAAGCGCTTCTGCAACCCATGCCAGAGCTTGAGGATCTCCAGGGTCAGGCGCGCCAGGCGTTCGGCGTGCTCGGTCCAGCTGCCGCGCTTGCGCTCGGCCAGCGAGGCCAGGCCGGCACCATCGCGTGGCAGGTTGCTTTCACCGTCGAGGATGCAGCTGTCGAGGCTGGCCAAAAGGATATCCTCGACCAACGCCTCGATACGCCCCAGTTCGCGGTACAGCAGGCCAAGCTCGGTAAGGCCGGGCAACTTGCCGCGCAGGAACTTGGCCGGCTCGGCCAGTTGCTGCAGCAGCAGGCGCTGCAAGGCGCGCCGGTGCTGGAACTCGGCTTCGGCCTGGGTCGAGAAACGCCCTTCCTTGACCGTGCCATTTTCCTCCACCAAGGCCGGATAGACCGTCATCGACAGCCCGGCGATCTTCTGCTGGGCGGTCTCGGCCACCTGGGCGAAGGCCTTGGCCTGCACCGGCTGCTGGCTCTTTTCGGTCTGCGGCACGGCCAGTGCGGCCTGGCTGGCGGCGGCAAAGCGCGCGGTCAGTTCCGCCAGGTCGCGGCCTTCGCCAAGGAACTTGCCGCGCCCGTCGACCACTTCCAGGTTCATCTTCAGGTGGTTATCGACTTGTCCTGCGGCTTCGGCCCAGGCCTCATCGCTGACTCGTGCCCCGGTCATGCGCAGCAGTTCGCGGCCCAGGGCCTGGGGCAAGGAGCCTTCGGCAAAGGTCATGCGTTGCAGGGCGGCCTTGACGAAGTCCGGTACCGGCACGAAGTTCTTGCGCAGGGCCTTGGGCAGGTTGCGCACCAGGGCGATGCACTTGGCTTCGAGCAGGCCCGGCACCAGCCACTCCAGGCGTTCGCCCGGCAGGCTCGGCAACAATGGCGCCGGTACCCGCACCGTGACACCGTCGCGCGGATGATTGGGTTCGAAGTGATAACTCAGGGCCAGGCTCAAGTCGCCCAGGCGCAAGGTGTCGGGGTACTGCGCCGCCGTGACCTCGCTGGCCTCGCGGGCCAGCACGTCTTCCTCGCGCATGATCAGCAGCTGCGGATCTTTCTGGCTGTTGACCCGGTACCAACTGTCGAAGGTCGCGGTCTGGTGGATCTCGGCCGGCAAGCGCGCCTCGTAGAAGCCGTAAAGGGTTTCGTCGTCGGCGAGGATGTCGCGACGCCGGGCCTTGGCTTCCAGTTCGTCGAGTTGTTCGAGCAGGTTGCGATTGGCGCTCAGGCACTTGGCCCGGGACTGGATTTCACCGCCCACCAGCGCCTCGCGGATAAACAGCTCGCGGGACATCACCGGGTCGATCGGCCCGAAATGCACCGGGCGACGGCCGACCACGATCAGGCCATAAAGGGTGACCTGTTCATAGGCCACCACCTGGCCGCGCTTCTTCTCCCAGTGCGGCTCGAAGTGGTTCTTCTTGACCAGGTGGGTGGCCAACGGCTCGATCCAGTCCGGCTCGATCTTGGCCACCATGCGCGCGTAGAGCTTGGTGGTTTCGACCAGTTCGGCGGTCATGATCCACTGTGGCCGCTTCTTGCCCAGGCCCGAGGACGGATGCACCCAGAAGCGTCGCTGACGGGCACCGAGGTAGTCGCCGTCTTCGGTCTTCTGGCCGATCTGGCTGAGCAGGCCGGAGAGGATCGCCTTGTGCAGTTTCGGGAAATCGGCCGGGTCCTTGTTGATGCTCAACTGCAGATCGCGACAGATCAGGCTCAACTGGCGGTGCGCATCGCGCCATTCGCGCAGGCGCAGGTAGTTGAGGAAATTCTTCCGGCACCAGTTGCGCAGCGGGCTGGCGGTCAGGGCCAGGCGTTGTTCTTCGAAGCCGCGCCACAGGTTGACCAGGGCGGCGAAGTCGGAATCGGCATCCTTCCACTGCGCATGCGCCTGGTCGGCGGCCTGCTGGCGCTCCGGCGGACGCTCGCGCGGGTCCTGCACCGACAGGGCGCTGGCGACGATCAACACTTCATTGAGGCTGCCCTGCTTGGCACCTTCGAGCAGCATGCGCCCCAGGCGTGGGTCGACCGGCAGGCGCGCCAGTTGCCGGCCCAGTGGTGTCAGCTGGTTCTCGCGGTTGACCGCCGAGAGCTCCTGCAACAGGTTGAAGCCGTCGCTGATGGCTTTGCCATCCGGCGGCTCGATAAAGGGAAAGGCGTCGATTTCACCCAGGCGCAGATGGAGCATCTGCAGGATCACCGCCGCGAGGTTGGTACGCAGGATCTCCGGATCGGTGAACGCCGGCCGTGCGTTGAAATCCTCTTCGCTGTACAGGCGCACGCAGATGCCCGGTTCGACCCGCCCGCAACGGCCTTTACGCTGGTTGGCACTGGCCTGGGACACCGCCTCGATGGGCAGGCGCTGGACCTTGGCGCGGTAGCTGTAGCGGCTGATCCGCGCGGTGCCGCTGTCGATCACATAACGAATGCCCGGCACCGTCAGCGAGGTTTCGGCGACGTTGGTCGCCAGCACCACGCGCCGCCCCGGATGGGACTGGAAAATCTTCTGCTGCTCGGCCGGCGACAGGCGCGCGTACAGCGGCAGGATCTCGGTGTGGCGCAACTGGGCCTTGCGCAGCATCTCGGCGGCGTCGCGAATCTCGCGCTCGCCGGGCAGGAACACCAGCACATCACCCGGGCCCTTGCCCTGGCCGCGCTCATGGGCGGCGATTTCGTCGAGGGTGGCGAGAATCGCCTGGTCCACGGTCAGGTCGTCTTCGACCCGGTTGCCCTCCTCGTCCTGCTCGCTGGTCAACGGCCGGTACCAGGTTTCCACCGGGTAGGTGCGGCCGGACACTTCGATGATCGGCGCATCGTCGAAGTGCTTGGAGAAGCGCTCAAGGTCGATGGTCGCCGAGGTGATGATCACCTTCAGGTCCGGGCGACGAGGCAGCAGGGTCTTGAGGTAGCCGAGCAGGAAGTCGATGTTCAGGCTGCGTTCGTGGGCTTCGTCGACGATGATGGTGTCGTAGCGTTCGAGAAAGCGGTCGTGCTGGGTTTCGGCCAGCAGGATGCCGTCGGTCATCAGCTTGACCAGGGTGTTGGCGTCGCTCTGGTCTTCGAAGCGCACCTGGTAGCCGACCAGCGCGCCCAATGGTGTACCCAGCTCTTCGGCGACCCGGGTGGCGACGCTACGCGCCGCGATCCGCCGGGGCTGGGTATGGGCGATCAGGCCGTGCTGGCCACGCCCCAGCTCCAGGCAGATCTTCGGCAACTGGGTGGTTTTGCCCGAGCCGGTTTCACCGGCGATGATCAGCACCTGATGCTCGGCCAGCACCTTCTTGATCTCGTCACGCTTGGCCGCAATCGGCAGGCTGTCGTCGTAACGGATGCTCGGCACGCTGGCCTTGCGCGCAGTGACCTGGGCGCAGGATGCCTGGACCTTGTCGACCCACTGCGCAAGCTTGGCCTCGTCCGGGCGCTTGCGCAGTTCGTGCAGTTGCCGGCGCAGGCGATGGCGCTCGGCAATCATGGCGTGGTCGAGGTTTTTCAGCAGTTGATCGATGGCGTGGTCAGTCATGGGGCGCTTTTTAGTCGTGCAGGTGAGCCTGCTTTTACATGATCGGCATAGGAAGGGCTGGGATTGTCGCAGATTTGCCCGGCCTCGGCACGGTCGTGGCAAAGGCGTTCTTTGTTTAGCCAGGATTGATCTGAAGGTATACAAAGGCTGATTTAATGAACCTTCACCGGCATGGGAGTATCGAGGCATGACTTCGCCCCTGCGTTTGCCCCGCCCGTTGTTGCGCCCTTCGTTCCCGAAGGTGCGGGCGCGCTCTGGCGAAAACCCGCTGGTGCACATCATTCTCGCCTTCTGGGCCTTGTGGCACTGCCGCCATGCCCGCCCACCGGACGCCCTCCTCGCTTCGCACTGAACCGTGCGGCCAGCGTCTGGCCGACTTTCCTTGTCGATGACTGCCGCCATACTGGTGAAGACAGTCCTGTGCGCCTGACGGCGCGAGCGAGAGCCCCATGCAATTTGCCCCCATCGAGCAGGCCCGAACCTTCCTGGCCGCCAACCCCGATATCGAGATGATCGAACTGTTCATCCTCGACGCCAACGGCGTGCCACGCGGCAAGCTGCTGCACCGCGAAGAGCTGCTGGCGGTGTATGAAAGCGGACGGCCGCTGCCCAGCACCATCCTGGGCCTGACCCTCAATGGCGACGATGTGGAGAACTCCGGACTGGTGTGGGACGTCGGCGATATCGACTGCCGCGCCTACCCCCTGGAGAACAGCCTGGTGCGCCTGCCCTGGCGGCAGATTCCCACCGCTGCGGTGCAGGTCAGCATGCACCCGACCGAGGGCATGCCGGCGAGCATCGCCGACCCACGCCACCTGCTGGTCAAGGTCATCGATGCGCTCAAGGCCGATGGTTACCACCCGGTGATGGCCTGCGAGCTGGAGTTCTACCTGCTCGATCAGAAACGCGATGCGCAGGGCCGGCCACAACCGGCGCTGGACAGCGACGGCGGCCGCCCTCGCGGCACCCAGGTGTATGGCCTGCGGGAACTGGAACAGATCGAGCCGTTCCTCGCCGACCTCTATGCCGCCTGCAAGGCGCAGGGTATTCCGGCACGCACAGCGATTTCCGAGTATGCCCCGGGCCAGGTGGAAATCACCCTAGAGCATGGCGATGCCCTGCTGGCCATGGACCAGGCGGTGCGCTACAAGCGCCTGGTCAAGGGGGTGGCCAACAAGCACGGTATGCAGGCCTGTTTCATGGCCAAGCCGTTCGATCACCTGGCCGGCACCGGCATGCACATGCATGTGAGCCTGGCCGATGCCCAGGGCAACAACCTCTATGCCAGCGAAGACAAGGCTGGCACACCGCTGCTGCGCCAGTCGGTGGCGGGTATGCTCAAGCACCTGCTCGACTCGTTGCTGCTGTTCTGCCCCAACGCCAACTCCTACCGCCGCTTCCAGGCCAACAGCTATGCGCCGCTGGCGCCGACCTGGGGCGTCGACAACCGCACCGTGAGCCTGCGGGTGCCGGGTGGCCCGGCCAACAGCCGGCACATCGAACACCGCATCTGCGGCGCCGACGCCAACCCGTACCTGGCCGCTGCCGCGATCCTCGCCAGCCTGCACCAGGGCATCCGCCAGCAGCTCGACCCGGGTGCACCGGTCGAAGGCAACGGCTACGCCCAGGCCAAGCAATTGCTGCCCACCGACTGGCTGACCTCGCTCAAGGCCCTGGAGGCTTCGGACTGGGCAAGGGAAGCCTTTGGCGAGGCCTTTCTCGGCGTCTACCTGGCGGTCAAGCGTGCCGAATACCGTCAGTTCATGGCCGAAGTCGGCGAACAGGACTGGCGCTGGTACCTGACCCAGGCCTGATCCCTTTATTTTTGCACCCAGGATTTTTTATGAACGCAGCCGTGAATGCCGGCACTGCCCAGCGCAGCGCCTCCTACTACACCGCCAGCCTCAATGACAGCACCCAGTACCCCACCCTCAAGGGCACCGTGAAGGTCGACGTGGCCATCATCGGCGGCGGATTTACCGGTGTGGCCAGTGCCGTCGAGCTGGCCGAACGTGGCCTGAAGGTCGCCATCGTCGAAACCAATCGCATCGGCTGGGGCGCCAGCGGGCGCAACGGCGGCCAGGTCACCGGCAGCCTGTCCGGCGATGAAGCCATGCGCAAGCAGATGCGCGACAAGCTCGGCGATGACGTCGATGACTTCATCTGGCACCTGCGCTGGCGCGGGCACCAGATCATCGAGCAGCGGGTGGAACGCTACGGCATCGCCTGCGACCTCAAGCGCGGTCACTTGCATGCGGCGATGAAAGCCTCGCACATGGACGAACTGCGTTCATTCGAAGCCGAGGCGCGGCGCCGCGGCATGGGTGATCAGGTGCAGTTGCTCGATCGCCAGGACATGGCGCAGCACCTGCAAAGCCCGCTGTACCTGGGTGCGCTGAAAAACCTGCGCAACCTGCACCTGCACCCGCTCAACCTGTGCCTCGGCGAAGCCCGTGCGGCCCATGGCCTGGGCGCGCTGATCTTCGAAAACTCCGAAGTGCTGGACATCGTCCATGGCCCGCAACCTGCCGTGGTCACCGCCCAGGGGCGGGTCGAGGCCAAGCAGATCATGCTGGCCGGCGACGTCTACCACAAACTGGAAAAACGCCAGCTCAAGGGCAAGATCTTCCCAGCCATGGGCGGCATCGTCACCACCGCGCCGCTGGGCGAGCTGGCAGCGCAGATCAACCCCCATGACCTGGCGGTATACGACTGCCGTTTCGTCCTCGACTACTATCGCCTGACGGCCGATGGTCGCCTGCTGTTCGGCGGTGGCGCCAACTACTCGGGGCGTGACTCGCGGGATATCGCTGGTGAATTGCGGCCGTGCATCGAGCGCACCTTTCCGGCGCTCAAGGGCGTTCCGATCGAGTTCCAGTGGAGTTGCGCCATGGGCATCGTGGTCAACCGCATTCCGCAGCTGGGCAAGCTGTCGGACAATGTCTGGTACTGCCAGGGGTATTCCGGGCATGGCATCGCCACCAGCCACATCATGGGCGAGATCATGGCCGAGGCGCTGACCGGGACGCTGGAGAAGTTCGATACCTTCGCCGGCTGCAAGCACATCAAGGTGCCCATGGGCGATGTGCTGGGCAATCCGCTGCTGGCGGCGGGGATGTGGTACTACCAGATGCTGGAGAAATTGCGCTGAGGCCAATCGCGGTGGGAGCGGGCTTGCCCCGCGAAGCGATGTGGCTGACACACCGCGATCGCGGGGCAAGCCCGCTCCCACGAAGCCCGGGCCTCAGGCGATCTTCTTCAGGCCCAGCTTTTTCAGTTCTTCATCACGCAGTTCACGGCGCAGGATCTTGCCGACGTTGGTGGTCGGCAGCGCCTCGCGGAACTCGACGTAACGCGGCACCTTGTAGCCGGTGACATTGGCGCGCATGTGCTCCATCACCTGCTCCTTGGTCAGGGTCACCCCTGGCTTGGCGACGATGAAGATCTTGATCACTTCGCCGGACTTCTCGTCAGGCACACCGATAGCCGCGCACTGCAACACGCCCGGCAGTGCTGCCAGCACATCTTCGAGCTCGTTCGGATAGACGTTGAAACCGGAGACCAGGATCATGTCTTTCTTGCGGTCGACGATGCGCATGTAGCCGTCAGGCTGGATCAGGGCGATGTCACCGGTCTTCAACCAGCCTTCGCTGTCGAGGATCTCGTTGGTGGCATCCTGGCGCTGCCAGTAGCCCTTCATCACCTGCGGCCCCTTCACGCACAGCTCACCGACTTCACCCAGCGGCAGTTCGACACCGGCGTCGTCGATGACCTTGCACAGGGTCGACGGCACCGGAATGCCGATAGTGCCGATCTGGTTCTGCTCGGCCGGGTTCACCGCCGCCACCGGGCTGGTCTCGGTCATGCCGTAGCCTTCGCAGATGGCGCAACCGGTGACCGCCTTCCAGCGCTCGGCCACGCTCATCTGCAGGGCCATGCCGCCCGACAGGGTGATCTTCAGCCCGGAGAAATCCAGCTTGCGGAAGGTCTCGTTGTTGCACAGGGCAACGAACAAGGTGTTCAGGCCGACAAAGCCGCTGAACTTCCACTTCGACAGTTCCTTGACCATTGCCGGCAGGTCGCGCGGGTTGCTGATCAGGATGTTGTGGTTGCCGATCAGCATCATCGCCATGCAATGGAAGGTGAAGGCATAGATGTGGTACAGCGGCAGCGGCGTGATCAGGATCTCGCAACCTTCATTGAGGTTCGAGCCCATCAGCGCCCGGCACTGCAGCATGTTGGCCACCAGGTTGCGGTGGGTCAGCATCGCGCCCTTGGCCACCCCGGTGGTGCCGCCGGTGTACTGCAGCACGGCCACATCATTGCTGTCCGGGCTGGCTTCCTTGACCGGCCGGCCGGCGCCCTTGCTCAACACATCATTGAACTTGATCGCCTTGGGCAGGTGGTAGGCCGGCACCATTTTCTTCACGTACTTGATCACGCTGTTGATCAACAGGCGTTTTACCGGTGGCAGCATATCGGCCACTTCGGTGACAATAACGTGCTTGATCTGGGTCTTGGGCACCACCTTCTCGGCCAGATGCGCCATGTTGGCCAGGCACACCAGCGCCTTGGCGCCGGCATCGTTGAACTGGTGCTCCATTTCCCGCGCGGTATACAACGGGTTGGTGTTGACCACGATCAGGCCGGCCCGCAAGGCGCCGAACACGGCGACCGGGTACTGCAGGACGTTGGGCAGTTGCACGGCGATGCGATCGCCAGGTTGCAGGTCGGTGTGCTGCTGCAGGTAGGCGGCAAACGCCCCCGACAGCTCGTACAGCTCGCCGTAGGTAATGGTTTTGCCCAGGTTGCTAAAGGCTGGTTTATCAGCAAAGCGTTGGCAGGACTGTTTCAGCACTGCCTGGATGTTCGGGTACTCGTCAGGATTGATTTGCGCCGCAATCCCGGCTGGGTACTTATCCTTCCAAAAATTTTCGATCATGGAAGCCCACTCCTTCAGCAACAGCGAATTCTTCACCGCAGTCGATGCGATTATTATTGATATGAGATTACGGTTTATTGCAAACCTGATAATCGAAAGCGGGCCGAGAGTAGCAGCTTTGCCAGGGGTCGCCTAGAGCTAAAGCAGCCCAAACAGTCATAAAAATGACTCTTGATTATATCGTAGTCATTTTTAGAGTAAACAATCTAAAAGACGGGATTTGTAGGAGCGGGCTTGCCCCGCGATGGGTTTGTGCGAACCCATCGCGGGGCAAGCCCGCTCCTACAGAGGCAACGATCAGGCGATGTCGCGCAGCTCGCGGCGCAGGATCTTGCCCACCGCCGTCATCGGCAAGGAATCGCGCACCACAATGTGCTTGGGCACCTTGTAGCCGGTGAAATTGGCCTTGCAGTAGGACTTGAGCTCTTCAAGGCTGACCCCGCCCTCCCGCGGCACCACGAACAGTTTCACTGCCTCGCCGGAACGCTCGTCGGGGATGCCGATCACCGCGCAGTTGGCCACTTGCGGGTGGCCCATGACCACTTCCTCGATCTCGTTGGGGTACACGTTGAAACCCGAGACGATGATCATGTCCTTCTTGCGATCGACAATCCGGGTGAAACCATCGGGGTCGATCACCGCGATATCGCCGGTCTTGAACCAGCCTTCGCTGTCCAGCGCCTCGGCCGTGGCCTCGGGATGCTGCCAGTAGCCCTTCATCACCTGCGGGCCCTTGATGCACAACTCGCCGCGCTCGCCGAACGGTTGCTCAATGCCCTCATCGTCGATCACCTTGAACGCGGTGCCCGGCACCGGAATGCCCACGGTACCCAGGCGCGCCAGTTGCCCATACGGGTTGGTGCTGGCGACCGGCGACGTCTCGGTCAGGCCATAGCCTTCGACAATGCGGCAACCGGTCAGGGCTTCCCAGCGCTCGGCGGTGGCCGTGACCAGTGCGGTGCCGCCGGAGTTGGTGACCTTCAGCGCCGAGAAATCCAGCTCCTTGAATTTCGGATGGTTCATCAGCGCGACGAACAGGGTGTTGAGCCCGATCAGCGCGGAAAACCGCCACTTCTTCAGCTCTTTGACAAAGCCGGGGATGTCCCGCGGGTTGGTGATCAGCACGTTGTGGTTGCCGGTCACCATCATGCACATGCAGTTCGCGGTGAAGGCATAGATATGGTAGAGCGGCAGCGGCGCGATCATCACCTCCTGGCCTTCCTTGATCAGCCGCTGGCCATCCGGGCCGTGCTGGGAAAAACAGGCCAGCACCTGGAGCATGTTGGCCACCAGGTTGCCGTGGGTCAGCATCGCGCCCTTGGCCAGCCCCGTGGTGCCGCCGGTGTATTGCAGCACGGCGACGTTGTCGAGGCTCTGCGCCACCGGCCGCAGCGACTGGCCACGGTCCTGTGCCAGGGCGGTCTTGAACGGCACGGCCTGGGGCAGGTGGTAGGCCGGCACCATCTTCTTGACCTTGGCTACCAGGGTGTTGACCAGCCAGCCCTTGGCCGCCGGCAGCATGTCGCCCATCCGCGCTTCGATGAGAAATTCGATGTTGGTGTCAGGCAACACTTCCTCCACCAGCTTGCCGAACATGTTCAGGTAGACCAGTGCGCGCGCCCCGGAATCCTTGAACTGGTGACGCATCTCCCGCGCGGTGTACAGCGGGTTGGTGTTGACCACGATCAGCCCGGCGCGCATGGCACCGAATACAGCGATGGGGTACTGCAGCACGTTGGGCATCTGCACCGCAATGCGGTCGCCCGGCACCAGATCGGTGTGCTGCTGCAGGTAGGCGGCAAAGGCCGCGGAATGGCGTTCCAGCTCGGCATAGCTCAGGGTCACCCCCAGGTTGCTGAACGCCGGGCGGTCAGCGAACTTCTTGCAGGAGCGTTCGAACACTTCGACCACAGACTTGTAAGCATTCATGTCTATGAGCGAAGGAACGCCTGCGGGGCGCTTGTCATTCCAGAAATCAGCTTGCATTTATTCTTGTCCTCATACCTGAGCCGTTCCGGCCCCCCTGGCCTTCTTGGCGAAGAGGGTACTTTGCCGACGTTAGCAGGTATGCCGCAGGTGGCAAATACGCCAAGGGCTGTCATTAACATTGTGAATCTTGTTTGTGGCCGCCTTTCGATTGCATGCTTGGGTTATACACTGTGCTGACTCACCGTTCCGCGTGCACAAGGACCCGCCATGCACCACGATGCGTTCTGGCTACCGACCTGCGATCACAGCAACCTGTATGTCTACCAGTGGCTGCCGGACACACCGATCAAGGCGGTGGTGTTACTGGCCCACGGCATGGCCGAGCACGCAGGTCGCTACCAGCGCCTGGGCGAAGCCTTGTGCGCTGCCGGGTTTGCCTTGTTCGCCCACGACCAACGTGGCCACGGCCGTACTGCCGAACTCGGTACCCTGGGCCTGTTCGCCCGGCACAACGGCTGGAGTACGGTGATCAACGACCTGGGCCTGCTCAGCCAGCATATCGGCCTGCTGTACCCCGGCACACCGGTGTTCCTGTTCGGTCACAGCATGGGCAGCTACATTGCCCAGGCCTACCTCATGCACCACGGCGCCAGCCTGCAGGGCGCGATTCTCAGTGGCTCGAACTTCCAGCCGCCGGCGCTGTACCGCACCGCCTGCGTGATCGCCCGCTTCGAGTCCTGGCGCCAGGGCCCGCTGGGCCACAGCGCACTGATCGACTGGTTGTCGTTCGGCTCCTTCAACAAGGCCTTCAAACCCAATCGCACGCCGTTCGACTGGCTGAGCCGCGACAGCAGCGAAGTCGACCGCTACGTGGCCGACCCGCTGTGCGGCTTTCGCTGCAGCAACCGCCTGTGGATCGACCTACTGATGGGCCTGGAGCAGATCAGCCGGCCCGCCAACCTCAAACAGATCGATCCGAACCTGCCGATCCTGGTCATGGGCGGCGAATGTGATCCGGTCAGTGCCGGCAAGCGTCTCAAGGATCTGGCCGGTGCTTTGCGCCTGGCCGGCAACCAGCATGTGCAGTTGCAGCTGTACCCGCAAGCGCGACATGAACTGCTCAATGAAACCAACCGTGACGAGGTCACGGCCGCCATCATCGACTGGCTGGAACAGGCCCTGGCCCTTGGCCGCCCTGCCCGCAGCGAATGACGGCCGCCCCCGCGCCTACAGGAACCGAATCGATGACCCAGGTCACCAACACGCCCTACGAAGCCCTTGAAGTCGGCCAGACCGCCAGTTTCAGCAAGACCGTCGAAGAACGCGACATCCAGCTGTTCGCGGCGATGTCCGGTGACCACAACCCGGTGCACCTGGATGCCGAGTTCGCCGCCAAGAGCATGTTCAAGGAGCGTATCGCCCACGGCATGTTCAGTGGCGCCCTGATCAGCGCCGCGGTGGCCTGCGAACTGCCTGGCCCGGGCACCATCTACCTGGGTCAGAAGATGAGCTTCCAGAAGCCGGTGAAGATCGGCGACACCCTGACCGTGCGCCTGGAAATCCTGGAGAAGCTGCCCAAGTTCAAAGTGCGCATTGCCACCAATGTGTACAACCAGAAAGACGAACTGGTGGTCGAAGGCGAAGCCGAGATTCTCGCACCACGCAAGCAGCAGGTCGTCGACCTGGTCAGCCCGCCACCGATCAGCATCGGCTAAGGTTTACAGCTCGCGCAGGCGGCGCTCGATAAAGCGCCGTTCGGCGCCCTGGGCGGTCAGGCCCAGCGCGGTCTGATAGGCCGCCCGCGCCTGCTCCGGCCGCCCCAGTTGCCGACAGAGTTCGGCACGGGCGGCATGGGCCAGGTGGTAATCCTGCAACTGGCCACGGGCCAGAATCGCCTCTATCGCATCCAGGCCTGCCAGGGGACCATCACGGCGCGCCAGGGCAGCGGCGCGATTGAGCTCCACCACCGGTGACGGCCAGCCCTGCAGCAGCACATCGTACAAACCAACGATTTCTGTCCAGTCGGTCTGCTCGGCACTGGCGGCCTGCGCATGCACGGCGGCGATGGCCGCCTGCAGGCTGTACACGCCCAGTTGCCGGCTGCGCAACGCCTGCTGCACCAGTTGACTGCCCTCGGCGATCAGCGCGCGGTTCCACAGGCTGCGGTCCTGTTCGTCGAGCAGGATCAACTCGCCGTTTTCATCGCTGCGCGCCTGCTGCCGCGAGGCTTGCAGCAGCATCAGCGCCAGCAGGCCAAGTACTTCGGGGTCTGGCAGCAGTTGCTGCAACAGCCGGCCCAGGCGAATGGCTTCATCGCTCAGGTCATTGCGCATTAGGCTGTCGCCCGAAGACGCCGAATAGCCCTCATTGAACACCAGGTAGATGACCCGCAGCACGCTGTCCAGGCGCTCGGGCAATTCGCCCAGCGATGGCACTTGATAGGGTATCTGCGCATCGCGGATCTTGGCCTTGGCGCGCACGATGCGCTGGGCAATGGTGGCCGGGCTTTGCAGGAAGGCCCGGGCGATTTCCTCGGTGGTCAGATCGCAGACCTCGCGCAAGGTCAGCGGCACCTGGGCGTCGGCGGCCAGTGCCGGGTGACAGCAGGTGAAGATCAGACGCAGGCGATCGTCCTCAAGCTCTTCATGCTCCACCTCATCCTCCTCCAGTGCCTCGAGGGCCATCATCAACTGCACCTGGGAGCGGTCGAAACGGGCGCGTCGGCGTATCCCGTCAATAGCCTTGAAGCGCCCGGTAGACACAAGCCAGGCCCGGGGATTGGCAGGAATGCCATCTCGCCGCCAACGCTCCACGGCCACGAAGAAGGCTTCGTGCATGGCTTCCTCGGCCAGGTCGAAGTCGCCCAGCAGACGGATAAGCGTTGCCAGGATGCGTCGTGATTCGCGCTGATAGACCGACTCGACCTCGGCCCGCACCTGCGCCAGCGTCGTCATCCGCCGGGCATCTTGTGGATCACCAGGTCCACCAGCCGGTCGAGGCTTTCGCCCCAGCCGCGATGAAAGCCCATTTCCTCATGGGCCAGGCAATCGGTGGCATTCCAGTGCCAGGCGCGCGCGGTGTAGCGGGTCTTGCCCTGGACATCCTCGAAGGTCACCACCACGGTCATGAATGCCCTGTTCGATGGCACCCAGCCCGGGCCGAAGGCATCGGTGAAGACAATCCGTTCGGGCGCGACGATCTCCAGGAACACCCCCTGGTTCGGGTATTCGGTGCCATCCGGAGCCTGCATCACGGTGCGAAACAGCCCACCCACCCACAACTGCATTTCACACACCGGCGTGGACATGCCGTTGGGGCCCCACCATTGCGCCAGCAGCTCAGGTTCGGTCCAGGCCCGGAACACCTTGCTGCGCGGCGCATCGATCAGGCGGGTGAGGGAAAGCTCGTACTGCGCCGCCCCGGGCGGATAAAGGCTCATCGTGATGGTCTCCCTCGGCTCAGGGTTGCAGTTCGCGGACCGGCCTCACTTCAACGCTGCCGACCCGGGCGGCAGGTATACCCTTGGCGATGTTCAGCGCCTCGTTGAGGTCGCGCGCATCGACCAGGTAGAAGCCGGCCAGTTGCTCCTTGGTTTCGGCAAAAGGGCCGTCCGTCAGGCTCATGTGCCCACCGCGCACGCGCACCGTGGTCGCGGTCTGTACGGGCTTGAGCGCTTCGGCGGCCAGCATGCGCCCGCTACCCTGGATCGACTCGGCATAGGCCATGCACTCGGCATCGGCAGGGCTGTCGGGCAGGCTGTGCAGCAGCCCCTCTTCACAGTAGACCAGGCACAGATATTTCATCTGTCATCTCCAGGGCGGAAAGTGAACTATGACTGCTAATCGCACCATCAGGGAAAGCGCGATTTGGCGTAAGACCTGTCGCTTTAATTTCAAGGTTTGAGCGAAAACAGGGCAGCTCCGGACTCCATGTCGAAAGGCGCCGACCAGTGCTCGTGAATCACTTGCCATTGCCCGCCGATACGCTGGTAGCCGACGGTGACGCGCATGTAGCAGCTTTGGTCCTCACCGCCTTCCGGGGTGGCCGGGCCGCAGCGGTTGAGCCAATGAGCAATGGCCAGTTCCGGCGTGGCCTGGATCTGCAACTGCTCCACCTCGAAGACCATCTCGCCGGGGCAATGCTCCATACAGGCCTGCCAGTGGGCGCGGTAGGCGGCCTTGCCCTGGAACTGCAGGGCCTTGACCGCATCGAAGGCGCGGATGTTGTCGGCGTAAGGGGCGGTGATGGCGTCGACGTCCCGGCTGCGAACGGTCGGGATCCATTGCTCGATCAGTTGACGAATTTCGTGTTCGGCGGCGCTGCTCATGGTCGTGTCCTCGGTGCGTCGACAGGTGTGGAGCGCCGATCGGTACGGCGCATTCACAGATGGTCGAATGAGGGTGCAAGGAATCGACAGCAGCGCTGAAAAAAGTGACCGACCTGCACCTAGCGAGGCTCGAGCGGCAACCAGATCTCCATGACGCTGTGGCTGTCGAACGGATCGAAATTCTTGCCATAGCGCTCGAATTCCGGGGCCTGCGCGGCCCGCTCGCCAGAAACCGGCAGCCAGTCGTGCCAGATGGCCTGGAAGGTATCCTTGAGGTGGTCGAGGCTGCCATGGTGCTCGAACACCGCATAACGCTGGGGCGTGAGTTCGATGTGCTGAAAATCGGCCGGCAGCAACTCGACGTTCTTTACTTCAACGCCGGCGATGTAATCGAAATTGCCCTTGCCGTCGGCATTGCAGCACACGCCATAGGTGAAGTCCGAGCACTGCCCCGGCACCCGACCGATGTAAGGCTCGAAGCGCTGCCACAGGTGAGGAATCTTGCTGATCGTGGACTGCTTGAAGCGTCCACCGAGACCGGCGATGACCAGCGGGGCGGCGACGTCGAAGCGTACGGGGCGAATGGCGGATTGAATCGGGTCGGACATTTCCTTTGCCTTAATCAAACAAGAGCCCCTCGCGGGGCTCCAGGTCGTTGTCATGGAAGGAAACCACTGGCGGCCGCACGTTTTGCACGTTTGGCGGCGCGTTTTTCCTCAGCGGTTTTCAGGGGCTTTTTCTTGGCCATTTTTTTTGCATCAAGACCTTTCATCGCAAAGATCCTCCGGCCTGACGGCACCTGCGCACGGGTGCCCCGACTGATTATAGACCCGCTGTGGCAGCCGGCACGGCGAGGATGAATTCCCGATAACCGGAGACAATCACGTACACCGCGAAGTAGCAGAAAATCGCCGCCGAGAGCAGGTAGGACCAGGTCAGCAGCCGCTCACCCAGCAAGCGCCCGCCGTGACTGGCAATCAGGCACAGCGACAGGCACCAGAGCAGCCCGGCGGCGAAAAAGCCGGACAGGAACAATCCGGCTTCCATCAGGCTGCCACCACCGGAACGGGAAATCAGCACCCCGCCCACCGCGGCAAACCAGAGGATGGCGCTGGGTGACGACATCGCCAGTACGATCCCGCGGACAAACTCGCGCCAGGACGATTCCACCACCACCTCGCCCGGTTGCAGATGCCCCTCCCCGCGCCAGGCGGCCAGCAGCATCTTCAGCGCAAACCAGATCAACATCATCGACCCGCCCACCCACAACACCCAGCGCACGGCCTCGAACTGCAGCAGCACGGTCATCCCGGCCAGGGCCGCCAACGCGTAGACCAGATCGCCCACACAGGTGCCCAGCCCCAGCCAGAACCCCTGGAGAAAGCCGCGCTGCATGGCCAGGGTGATCATGGCGATATTGGCGATGCCGATATCCAGGCACAGGGAAAGACTGAGGAGAAATCCATTGGAGAAAGGCATGGGGCATTCCATAGACAGCGTTGAAGGCAGGCGCTATTAAAGCGGGAAACGCCGTGGCTGTATTGGAAGAAATTGCTTCGCCCGAGCGAAATCCCGTCAAGCCTGAGCCGCACGCTCGAAGACTTCGTCCGCCCACTGATTGAGACTCTTGCCCGCTGACTGTGCGGCAATGGTCGCCGCAGCGTGGACCTCTGGGCGAATGCGCAACATGACCTTGCCTGACGCGGGCCGCTCGGGCGCCACACCACGCTCGGCACAATCGGCCAGGTAATCGTCCAGCGCCAGGTGAAACGCCTCATGCAACTGGCTGACGGAGCTGGCATGAAAGCTGATGATGTCCCGAACGCCCAGTACCCGGCCGACGAAAATGTCGTCACGGGGGTCGTAGTCGATGCGGGCGTTGTAGCCCTTGTGGTGCATCGTGTTCATGGCTGTACTCCTGCCCGCAGGAGAAACTCGCGGGCTTCTTCGACTTGATATCGCTTGGCCTCCTTGCCCGGGTGCGGCCTGTGGCAACGCCACTGCTGAGCCCCCAGAACAAGCTTGACCCTGGAACCCTCACGCTCAACCACCTGGCCGCCCAGATGCACAACCAGTGCTTCAATGTCGGCGAACACCAGAATGGCACTGGTGGGCGTGCGAAAAATGCTGTCGAGGATTTTGCGATATCGATTGTTCATCGGAAAATGCTATCAAAATAAGATAGCACTTTTTCCAACAGATCAATTCAACATTTTTCACTCAACACCTGCGCATACCGCTCCCGATCGACATTGGCGCCACTGAGAATCACCGCCACCTTGCGCCCCCGTTGCCGCTCGCGCTCCTGGATCAGGGCCGCCAGGCCTGCCGCCCCCGCGCCTTCCGCGGTGTTGTGGGTATCCTCGTGATAGATGCGCATGGCCCCGGCGATTTCATCATCACTGACCCGCACGATACGCGCCGCATGCGCGCGGATGATTTCGAAGGCCTCGGGCATCGGTATGCGACAGGCCATGCCGTCGGCGAAGGTGTCGGCGGTGGCGGTAGTGACGATCTGGCCTTGCTCGACACTCAAGGCAAAGGCATCCGCCGCCGTGGACACCACGCCGACGATCTCGGTGCGCAGCCCCAACAGGTTGCGGGCCTGGATCAGGCCGCAGATGCCCGAGCCCATGCCGATAGGGACATAGACACAATCGAGGTCGCGCACGGCCTCAAGCAATTCCAGGGCATAGGTCGCCACCCCGCGCACCAGTTGCGGATGAAACGACGGCACCATTTCATAGCCGTGCAATTGCGCCTGGCGCGCAGCCTCCTCACGGGACTGGTCGAAGTCGGCGCCATGCTCGATCAACTCCGCACCGAGTGCGCGCATCGCCGCGTTCTTTTCTCGTGAATTGCCCTGGGGCACGACGATGATGATCGGCAGTCCGGCATTGCGCGCCGCCAGCGCCATGCTCTGGCCATGGTTGCCCCGCGTGGCGGTGACCAGCCCCCGCACCTGCGGCCGCTCTGCCCGCAACCATTGCACATAGAGCAAGCCACCCCGGACCTTGAAGGCGCCGGTCGGGGCATGGTTCTCGTGCTTGACCCAGACTTCGCAACCCAAGCGCTCGGCCAGCCGCGGCCAGGCATATTGGGGGGTGGCAGGCACATGGGCATTCACCAGGCGGGCAGCATCACGCAAGGCAGGCAGGTCGAACATGGGGCACCTCGGCAGCAGTGGGTTTGACCTGATCCTAGCGCCGGGGCATTGTATGGGTAAAAGCTTATATTGCATGGCCAACAATAAATGTGGACACCCACCCTCCCCGACAATGACCAGCCGCGCTACCTGGCACTGGTCGATGCCATTGCCACGGCCATCGAGCGTGGCGAGCTGAAGGTGGGCGAGCGCCTGCCGCCGCAACGACGCCTGGCCTGGAACCTGGGGCTCAACCCCAGCACCACGCAGCAGGCCTACCGGGAAGCCGCCGTGCGACACCTGGTCAGCGGTGAGGTCGGCCGTGGCACCTATGTGCTGGCCGGCAGCAAGGAGGCCACGCTGTTCCACCTCAAGCAGCAGGACCTGCAGCCCGACCTGATCGACCTGTCGACCAACGTGCCGGCCATCGACCCCGACAACCACGACATCGAGCTCACCCTGCAGAGCCTGCTGAGCAGTGGCGAAACCCGTAGCCTGGAACATTACCTGAGCGCAGAGGCGCTGTTGCTCGCCCGGGTGCAAGGCGCCGCCTGGCTGGGCAATCGTGGCCTGCAACTGACCGCGAGCCAGGTGCTGCTGTGCGGCGGTGCCCAGCAGGGCCTGTTCAGCCTGTTGCTGTCGCTGTGCCAGGCTGGCGAGCCGGTGCTGGTCGAAGCCCTGACCGCGCCTGGCATCAAGGCCGCCTGTCGGCAATTGCGCCTGCCCTTGCAGGGCATTGCCCAGGACCTGTACGGCATCATCCCGCACGACCTGGACCGGGTCGCAAGGGCCACCGGCGCCCGGGTGGTGGTGCTTACGCCCAGTCTGCAGAACCCCACTGCCACCTGCATGAGCCTTGAGCGCCAGCAGGCCGTTGCCGACGTGGTGCGCCGCCACGGCCTGCTGGTGATCGAGGATGATGTCTACGGCGCGCTGGTCGACCAGCCCCCCTTGTGGCCGCTGCTCGGCCAGCAGGGTATTCTGCTCAGCAGTTTGTCCAAGACCGTCGGCGCAGGCTTGCGCCTGGGCTGGATCGTCGCTAACCCGCAGTGGCTGGCCAAGGTCGACCCGCATGCCCAGGCCACCCACTGGCAGGTATCACCGCTGAACCTGCAGATCGCCTGTCGCTGGATCGCCGACGGCACCGCCGCCCGGCGCCTGGCCTGGCAGCGCGAAGAAATCGCCTGGCGCTGGCGCCTGGCGCGGCGGATCCTGGGCAGTGACCGGCTCTACAGCCAGCACCCCTCCCCGCACATCTGGCTGCACTGCACACAACCGGCACAAGCCCTGGTGCAACGCTGCCGGGCCCATGCCGTGGAGGTGGTCCCTGCCGAGGTCTTTGCGGTAAAACAGAGCGACCTGCCGGCCGTTCGCATCAGCCTGTCCGCCGCCAGCAGCCGCGCCGAGCTGAAACAGGCGCTGGAGCGGGTGGCGCAGGCCCTGGAGAAACAATGAGCGAATTCTACCGCCAGGCCGAGGGCTTCCTGGCTTCCCTGGACCCACACTGGGCCGCGCATGTCCAGGCCATCGGTCCCTGCCAGCATCAGCCGCGCCCCAATCGCGACCCCTACCAGGCGCTGGTGCGGGCGATCGCCTACCAGCAACTGCACGTCAAGGCCGGCGATGCGATCCTCGGACGCTTCCTGGCGCTCTATCCGGATTGCGACTTCCCCAGCCCCGCACAGGTGCTGGCGACTACGCCGGAAAAGCTGCGCGCCTGTGGTTTTTCCGCCAGCAAGCTGGCGACCATCCAGGGCATTGCCCGTGCCCGTGAAGAGGGGCTGGTACCCGATCACGACCAGGCCCTGGCGCTGAATGACGAACAGCTGATCGAGCGCCTGGTCAGCCTGCGCGGTGTCGGTCGCTGGACGGTGGAGATGCTGCTGATCTATACCCTCGAGCGCATGGACATCCTCCCGGCCGATGACTTTGGCGTGCGCGAGGGCTACCGTCGATTGCAGGGGCTGGAGACCCAGCCAAAGCGTCGGCAGATGATCGAGCTCGGGCAGGCCTGGAGCCCTTATCGAACCGTGGCCGCCTGGTACCTGTGGCGAGTGCCGAGCCCCCGAGTTTGAACGCAAGAGCCGGAGTTACTTGCGCCGCCGCCTACGCCACTCTGGAGCCGTTGACACTCAGCGAGAGCACGTTGAAATGAGCCAGGGCAAATCCCGAATCAGCGAAACCGATCCACGCTGGCAAGCCATGCTGGCCCGCGACCCGGCAGCGGACCGGGCCTTCGTCTATGCCGTGCGTACCACCGGGGTGTACTGCCGCCCCAGCAGCACCTCGCGCCTGCCACGGATCGAGAACGTCGAGTTCTTCGACACCGCCGAACAGGCCGAAGCCGCTGGCTACCGTCCCAGCAGGCGGCGGGCAGCGGATCAGACGCACCGGGCCGAACAGCATCGGGCCCAGGTGACCCAGGCCTGCCAGTTGATAGAAGCGGCCGAGTCAGCGCCCAGCCTCAACCAACTGGCCGAGCAACTGGGCATGAGCCCCTTCCACTTTCACCGGGTGTTCAAAGCCATCACCGGCGTCACGCCCAAGGCCTACGCGTCGGCGCACCGGGCGCGCAGGGTGCGAGCCCAGTTGCAGCAAGCGAGCAGTATTACCGAGGCCCTGTATGAGGCCGGCTTCAATTCCAACAGCCGCTTCTACGAGTCCAGCAACGCGCGCCTGGGCATGACCCCCGGGGCTTACCGCGATGGAGGGGCCAATACCGAAATCCGCTTTGCCATCGGCCAGTGTTCATTGGGTTCGATCCTGGTGGCGCAAAGTGCACGGGGCATCTGCGCGATACTGCTCGGTGATGACCCGCAGCAATTGCTGCACGACCTGCAGGACAAATTCCCGAAGGCTGAACTACTGGGTGGGGATAGCGGATTCGAAACCCTGGTGGCCAGGGTGGTGGGCCTGATCGAGGTGCCGGGAATCGGCCTCGATCTGCCGCTGGACCTACGCGGCACGGCCTTTCAGGAAAGGGTCTGGCAAGCCCTGCGAACGATCCCGGCCGGCACCACGGCCAGCTATGCCGAGATTGCCCGCAAGATCGGCGCCCCCAGGGCCGTACGCGCCGTGGCCCAGGCCTGCGCGGCCAATGCCCTGGCGGTAGCCATTCCCTGCCACCGGGTGGTGCGCAGCGATGGCAACCTTTCGGGTTACCGCTGGGGTGTCGAACGCAAGCGTCAACTCCTGGCCCGCGAAAGTCCCGTGGATGGAACGACCGGGCAACAGGATTGCGCAGAGTTTTGACAATAAAGCCTTGCCAGTTACAACTAACGGATAATTCAACTAGTACAAGTATTCAACCGTTGCTGCAACCATTACCCATGGCGCGGTATTCTATGGTGTGGCGTTGCCCTTGATGGTCTTCGTAGACCATGGTGGCCGGCACGACTTCACACACATTGGGCAGGGTCGACAAACTGATGACTTTGGCGATATCCAGGTTCTGGCTATAGTCGTATTGTTCAACGGCTGGCTGTGCCGATGCAGTTGTTACTTCATCTGCCAGGGCGAACGAAGACAGACCAGCCAGTGCAAGTACCAGTAAACTTTTCATGATAATAAGCCTGCAAAGCAATCAAACGAATCGATTGACTTCTATTGGCCAACAGGGGCGCGGAGAAGTTGCTATATCAACTAGCGGACATAACACGAAGTACCGGTCCCACTGTTTGTATTCTTGGTGGGACAGGGCTAGTTTACAACTTGGCCTGTAAGCTTTAAGCCCTGCCCCGGACATTCACTGTTACGTGTTTTGCAACAATGCCTTCCGCCTGCAGCCCTCGACAACCTGCCTATGCCGGTGTAAAAGCCCGGGCTAGAGCCTCTGCTGGATGATTCTCGTGACCAACCTACGCTTCTGCTCGCTAAGCGGGCTCGAACAGCCATTATTGAACAAATTCTACAAAAGCCAGGGTTCACCCATGCGCGCCACCGCCAATGGCCAGTGCTGGGTCGCCCGTGACCAGGGCATTGTCGCGGCCTTGTGCCTGAGCCCGGTCGGCGAGGGTCACTGGCTGACCGGGTTGTGGGTGGAGCAGGCCTACAGGCAGCAGGGGATCGCCGGACGGCTGATCGACCAGGCCATCGGCTCGATCGAGGGGCCGGTCTGGTTGTTCTGCCACCCGGACCTTTCGACCTTCTACCAACGCCAGGGATTTGCCCAGTGCATGGAACTGCCCGCGCCACTGGCCGAGCGCCTGGCCCGATACCAGCGCAGCAAGCCGTTGCTGGCGATGATCCGTGCTCAGTCGTCGCTGGCCGGATCCAGCCCGGGGAACAGCACCTCGGTATAGCCGAACTTGCTGAAGTCGTGGATGCGCGAGGGGTAAAGCCGTCCGATCAGGTGATCGCACTCATGCTGCACCACCCGGGCATGGAAGCCTTCGGCGATCCGGTCGACCGGCTGTCCCTGCGGGTCGATGCCCTCGTAGCGAATACGTTGAAAACGCGGCACCACGCCGCGCAGGCCGGGCACCGACAGGCAGCCTTCCCAGCCGTCTTCCACCTCGGTACCCAGCGGGGTGATCACCGGATTGAGCAGAATGGTCTGTGGCACGGGTTCGGCGTCCGGATAACGCTCGCTGCGCTCGAAACCGAAAATCACCAGTTGCAGGTCGACGCCGATCTGCGGCGCGGCCAGGCCGACACCGCCGACATGGCGCATGGTCTCGAACATGTCGGCAATCAGTTGCTCAAGTTCAGGACTGCCGAGCAGTTGCGAGGGCACGGGCGGTGCAATGCGCAGCAAGCGCTCGTCGCCCATTTTGAGAATGTCACGAATCATGGGAAGTTCGACTCAAGGGTTCGCCTTCGTGGGCATCCGAATGGTCATGGGAGTGGTCGCGGCCCAACCCGGAAACATGTTTTTTCTCATGTTCATGGACCTCGCCGCCCGCCCCCGTGTTGTCGGGGCTCTTGCCTTCGGCCGACATGTAGTCGATCACGGCATTCATTTCCGCGCCCAGCAACAGGACCGCCGCAGAAATGTAGAAATACAACAGCAAGACAATGATCGCACCAATACTGCCGTACATGGCGTTGTAGTCGGCGAAGGTCTTGACGTAGTAACCGAACGCCAGGGAGGCGATGATCCACACCACGACCGCCAGTACCGAGCCTGGCGTGATCAGCCGGAACTCCTGCTTCACATCCGGCATCACGTAATAGATCAGCGCCACCGCCATCATCATCAACAGGATGATCGCCGGCCAGCGCAACACGGTCCACAGGGTGACGATAAACTCCTGCATGCCGATCTGGGCGGCGATCCACTCCATGACCTGCGGCCCCAGCACCATCAGCGCGGCGGCGGCCAGCAGCATGCCGGCGATGCCCACGGTATAAATGACCGACAAAGGCAGACGCTTCCAGATGGGCCGCCCTTCGACCACATCGTAGGCCGCGTTCATGGCGCTCATCATCAGCCGCACGCCGGCCGAGGCCGTCCACAGGGCGATGACGATACCCACCGACAGCAGGCCGCCCTTGGACTGCTGCAACTGGTCGATCACCGGATTGACCTGCTCCAGGGCCTGGGGCGGCAAGACCAGTTCCGATTGCAGGCGCAGCCAGGAAAAGAAGTCGGGCAGGTGCAGAAAACCGATCAGGGCGATCAGGAACAGCAGGAAGGGAAACATCGAGAACAGCATCTGGTAGGCCAGCGCCGAGGCATAGGTGGACATCTCGTCATCGAGAAACTCCTTGACGGTGCGCACCAGCACGCGATGCAACGGCAAGCCGCGCAGGTCGGGGAAAATCATAGCGTCTCCTTTCGCCGTTCGAGGGTCATGGCCTGGGCTCCTCATTCAGGTCTTCATTGAAGTCTAAACGACGATCGACCCAAAGTTGCCATCGATTGGCGCAGATTACCCAGACGACCCGACGCCGCTTTATGTTTCGCTGCATTGCCAGCACAATAGTCGACCTTTCAAGCGTCACCCGTAGGAACCTGCATGAAACTCGACAAACCCGCCGCCATCGCCCGTCGCAACCTGGAGCTGGATAAACCCGTGCTCGCCAGCGACAACACCCTGTTCGCCGTGCTCGATACCAAGCGCAGCCTGTGGTGGTTCGATGTGCCGGTGAAACTGGTACTGCGCAAAGGAGCGGCCGACTGGGTCAACCTGCTGCTGCACACGCCCGAAACCGACGAGTTGCAGCACTTGAAGGTGCCGGTGAACTACCTGAAGGCCCATCTGGAAAAAATGGAAGTGCGCCACCCCGGCAAGCGACGCTCGACCATCAGCCTGGCCCTGAGCGCTGACCGCGACTCGCTGCTCCAGGACCTGCGCCCGGGCGGCGAAAACCTGAACTTCGCAGGCTTTCGCCAGGCCTGATCAGACCAGCTCGATGCGGTCGGCGTGGATGACGATACGGCCATCCTTGTACAAGGCACCGATGGCCTTCTTGAAGTTGCCCTTGCTGACCCCGAACAGGTCGCTGATCAGCTGCGGATCGCTCTTGTCGCTGACCGCCAGCACACCATTGGCCTCCTTGAGTTTGGCCAGGATCTTGTCCTGCAGGCTGTTGGCCAGGTCCTGGCCGACCGGTTGCAGGCTCAGGGCGATCTTGCCGTCGCTGCGCATTTCCTTGATGTAGCCCTTCTCCTGCTTGCCGGCGCGCAGGAACTTGAACACTTCGTTCTTGTGGATCAGGCCCCAGTGCTTGTTGTTGATGATCGCCTTGAAGCCCATCGGGGTTTCTTCGACCACCAGCAGGTCGACTTCCTGGCCGGCTTTGTAGGTGGCCGGCACCTTGTCCAGGTAGCGGTCCAGGCGCGCGGTGGCAGTGATCCGGCGAGTGCGCTTGTCCAGGTAGGCATGCACCACGCAGTACTCGCCCTGGCGCATCTGGCGCTTTTCTTCGGAGTACGGCATCAACAGGTCCTTGGGCAGGCCCCAGTCGAGGAAGATGCCGATGCTGTTGATTTCCTTGACCTTGAGGCTGGCGAACTCGCCGACCTGCAGCTTGGTCTTTTCGGTGGTCGCGATCAGCTTGTCTTCGCTGTCCAGGTAGACGAACACGTTCAGCCAGTCTTCGACTTCGGTGGGCGTGTCCTTGGGAATGTAGCGGTTGGGCAGGAGGATTTCGCCATCCACGCCGCCGTCCAGGTACAGGCCGAAGTCCGTGTGTTTCACGATTTGCAAACTGTTGTAACGCCCAACTAGAGCCATTTCCGAAAATCCTCAAAGCAAGACCGGCATTCTACACCGGAACCTGCGAAAGGAACCGCAATGGGCCAAGCTGATCTATAAAGACAAGCACGCCACCGCAAGGATTCGCTCATGTACGCCAGCCTGTACAAGCCCCTGCGCAGCCTCCTGCTTCTGCTCACGGCCGCCCTGCTGGTGCTGGCCTGCAACCGTATCGACCTGGCCTATCGCAACCTCGATATGCTGGTGCCCTGGTCGTTGAACGACTACCTGAACATGAACCGCCAGCAGAAGACCTGGTTCGACCAGCGGCTCAAGCAGCACCTGGCCTGGCATTGCCGCACTCAGCTGCCGGGCTACCTGAACTGGATCGACGAAGTCCGACAGATGGTCGCCACCAACCAGGTCACCGATCAGCAATTGCAACTGCGCACCCAGGAAGCCAAGCAGGCCATTGCCCGGGTGGCGGACCAGATCACCCCTTCGGCCGCCCAGTTGTTGCGGGCGATGGACGATGAGCAGGTGCGCGAGATGCGCCAGGCGTTCAGCGAAGACATCAGCGAACGCCAGGCCCGTTTTGTGAAAACACCCCTGGCCCGACAGATCGAATCGCGCGCCGAACGCATGGAAAAGCGCCTGTCGCCCTGGTTCGGTGAACTGAGCTCGCAACAACAGGTGCGCATCATGGCCTGGTCGCAAAGCCTGGGTGAGCAGAACCGTGAATCGATCGCCAACCGGGCGAATTGGCAGGCGCACTTCAGCGCGGCGCTGGACCAACGCAAGACCGCCAACTTCGAGCCGCGCCTTGCGCAATTGCTGAAAAATCGTGAAAGCCTGTGGACGCCGGAGTACCGCCAGTTCTTCCAGCGCTCCGAACAGGAGACGCGACGCCTGCTGATCGACCTGATGGCCCAGAGCAGCGAACGCCAGCGCCAGCACCTGGAGCAGAAGCTGGACCAGGTGCGCAAGGATTTCAGTGAGATGAAGTGTATGAAAGGTTAACGCTCGAACACTTGTGGGAGCTGGCGTAGCCTGCGAATGGCCGGCTCGGCTATACACCGCGTTGCGCTCGATCGCTGGCTGTCGCCAGCTCCCACAGGGTCTGGTGACGCTCTCTCGGGGCTGGGTGAGTTGTTTTTCAGCATTCCCGGGCCTTGCGCCGGTACGGGAACACGTCGATCACCTTGCCGGCGCGAATCGCCTCCTGCAGCCCTTTCCAGTAGTTGGCGTCGTACAGTTCGCCATGCAACTGGCTGAATAACCGGCGCTGGCCACTGTCGGCGAACAGGAACGGCGGGAACTCCTCGGGAAACACATCCAGCGGTCCGATCGAGTACCAGGGCTCGGACGACATCTCGTCTTCCGGAAAGCGCGGCGGCGGGATGTAACGGAAGTTGACCTCGGTGAGAAAGCAGATCTCGTCGTAGTCGTAGAACACCACCCGGCCATGACGGGTCACGCCAAAGTTCTTCAGCAGCATGTCGCCGGGGAAGATGTTCGCCGCCGCCAGTTGCTTGATCGCCAGGCCGTAGTCTTCCAGGGCCTCGCGCACCTGGGCGTCGTTGGCGTTCTCCAGGTACAGGTTGAGCGGGGTCATGCGCCGCTCGGTCCAGCAATGGCGCACCAGTACGGTGTCACCTTGCACCTCGACGGTCGAGGGCGCCACTTCGAGCAGTTCGGCCAGGCACTCGGGCTCGAATTTGCTCAAGGGGAAGCGAAAGTCGGCGAACTCCTGGGTATCGGCCATGCGCCCTACCCGATCGACACTCTTCACCAGCCGATACTTCTCGATCACCGTGGCGCGGTCGACACTCTTGGACGGCGAAAAGCGGTCCTTGATGATCTTGAACACGGTGTTGAAGCCCGGCAGGGTGAACACGCTCATGACCATGCCGCGCACACCCGGGGCCATGATGAAGCGGTCGTCGGTGCTGGCCAGGTGATTGATCAGCGCCCGGTAGAACTCCGACTTACCGTGCTTGTAGAAGCCGATGGAGGTGTACAGCTCGGCAATGTGCTTGCCCGGCAGAATGCGCCGCAAGAAGCCGACGAACTCGGCCGGCACCGGCACATCGACCATGAAGTACGAACGGGTGAAAGAGAAGATGATCGACACTTCGGCTTCATCGGTGATCAGCGCGTCGATCTCGATGCCGTGGCCTTCGCGGTGCAGCAGCGGAATCACCAGTGGCCACTGCTCGTCCCGGGTGTAGATCCGCCCCACCAGGTACGCCCCCTTGTTTCGGTACAGCACCGGCGAGAACAGTTCCACCGCCAGGGCCGGGTCCTTGCAGACCCAGTCCGGCAGGTTCTCGCGCAGTTGCGACTCCAGCCGGTGCAGGTCGCCCTGCAGGTCGCCGTAGGGGGCGTCGAAGCTGTAGTCGGCAAAGATCTGCGCCAGCAGGCTGCCCAGGCTGCCCTGGGGCCGGTAGGTGCGGGTTTGCGCCGCCCGTTCATGGCTGCGCAGCGACGGTCGGGTGGTGTGGATGAACATGCAGCCGTCGCTGATCAGGTCGTGGCGGAACAGGCTGCAGAAGATCGAGTTGTACCAGGTCTCCGACAGCTCATCGTCCAGGCGCGGGTCGATCAGGTTGATGTAGGCGCTCTTGACCAGTGGCCAGAGCGCCACGTCCAGCAGTTCCTCGGCCTCGAACGCCTCACGCAGCCAGCCACTGACTTCGCTGACCTTTTCCTCGTAGAGGTTGATCCGCGCCGCCGACGCACTCTGGGTCTGCGGCCACTGGGCCTGCTCGAAGCGGGCACGGGCGCCAATGGTGATCTGGCGAAAATGCTCCCGGTAGTTGTCGAATCCATCGAGAATCATCCGGGCGATATCGGCGGCCGGCCATTGCTGGGGCATACGTCAGACCTCTGCGGGCATGTCAAAGCCTGAGCTTAGCCAGTCGCCGCGGGCAACGAAAGCCCATTGCCCCGGGCGTATCGGCCAAATTCGCACGACTCATTGACGCGCATCTTCAGAAGTTTCCTCCACGTTCTTCAGACAAGCACTGCATACCTATCACTTCAGCGCCGTTCAAAGTGCACGTTTTTCAGCATCCAGCTGGAACGTTTGACCTGAATGGAACAACTGCTAAAGGGAGTTGATATGGCAACCGGGCATTTCATCCGCTTGGGAGACAAAACCACTTGTGGTGGTACGGTTCTGGAAGCGGACACCCGCGTCATGATGTTTGGAATTGCTCATGCCCGCGAGGGTGATCGAGTCTCTTGCGGCAAGGATGGCAAGGCTTATCCAATCGTTGGCGGGGTGTCCTTCATCAGCAGTCACGGCAGGTACGTGGCAGGAACCCTGGACAGCATCAGTGGCTGTCCATGCAAGGCCCGACTTCTCCCCTCGAGTTTTAACGCCTCTTATGAGTCCAGGCGGAACGCGACACCACGAGACTCCGGTGCAGTTGATCAAGCTCCCAGTTTCTCTGGCAATGGTCCCGCGCAGACCGCCTCAATGACGAATGTTCGAACTCCCCCTCATGCCGACGCATCCCCACTTGTCCCACCCGAACAGCTGGATGAGGTTAAAACAGCCCCCATCGCCTGCAATCATCCTGATCAAATGGAAGAGTTGGCGAAGTACATTGCGGGAGAAATGAATCGCAACATCCGTGACCCGGCTGTATTGGAGATGAAAAGTCTCATTAACTACGACCCTGATGTGGCGGCAAAGCAGTTCTCAAAACTACCATTTTTCGCTCGCCTGGGTGGCTCACCGAACTACAGCGACATCGCTAAAGCTAAAAAGGCGGCAGCAGCGGCAATCTGGACTAAAAAAGTTGGACAGGATATGGAGTGGGACCACAAGCCGAAACTGATAAAGCTATTTGGTACAAAACCTTGGCATAAGCAAGGGGCATATGACTACTACTACGATATTTGGTCGAACATTCACTACGGATATGTAGGTATAGCCGCTGGTCTTTCAGACAGCGTCTTGCTAGATGGCGCCGGTGTTGAGCAAATAGGTTCTGATTTATACCGGCAAGCGCGGAACCCTGAAAAATTCAAAGGCCCACGCAGGACGGACGGTGTTGAAGGGATGCGAGCATGGGACGATGTTCCCGATAGGGTGTCAATCGTCATAGGAATGAACCTTTACAAGGAGTACCCGGACGGTGGTGTCACTGCCAAAATCATCATGGATAAAGTGTTGGCGGTGCCAATAGTAGAATGGGCTACAGGGATTCAAAAACATGACTGTACATAAGACAAGTCCGACACGCCTTGGGCGGTGGGCTGCCCTGTTGCTAGTGGTAGCGGCAGCGCTCTGGTACTACGCACCGCCAAAGGTCTACATCTTCTATTCAAAGGACGGTACAAAGGACATTAGCTACGTCCTGAACACACAAAATAGAATCGTCCGGGGAGATTTGCGTCCAAATGAGACAACGGGTGATGTTGGACACATCTTTCCGAATGAAGAGTTCTTTATGAGATTCGATTGGTGGAGCGCAGGTGAGCGTAGGCACTGCATCAGTATCACGCCCAAATGGCCGACGACAGAAATCTACCTCGACCGTAACGGCGATATCGATAGGAGCAAAGGGAGCGGTACAGACACTGATCGTTTGAAACAGTGCATCGCGGACACTGCAAAACCATAACGGCAATACCCCCAAAAGCCACCAAAATAATCATGGAGAAGGTCCTTGCTGTAAACAAGAGGATTGGGGGAGAGGGCTTTAATGTCCACAACTGTAAGCAAGTTCAGTAAGGGGAAAGTGATCACTCTGCTCCTCCTCGCATCACTTATATTTTGGTATGTGACGTTGCCGAGAGTCGCTGTTTATTACTCCAGAGATGGAACGGAGAGGCTCCACTACATCTGGAACACACAGCACCGTATCGACAGAGGAGACATGCTCCCTGGACAAGCGACTGCAGATATCGGCCACCTATTCCCAGACGAGGATTTCTTCATGATTTTCGATTGGTGGATCGGCAAGGGAACTCGGAGTTGTATCCGCATATCACCAGAATGGGGGAAAACGATCGACGTCTATCTTGACCCGGCAGCCAGGATCGACGCTACTAAAACAGGTCCTGAGAATATTGCTCATTTGAAGCAGTGTGTGGGCGCACCTAATCCATTTCGGCCCTAAGCACGAATACGACTGGGTGTGATGGACGCGGTGAAAACGTATGCTGAGGCCTGAAAGAACGCCAGTGCCCGAGTTGTACGGGCGAGCCCAGCCTTCTGCAGCGGCATAACCCGGCGATGGCGAATTCAACAGCAACATCCAGATTGCTTCCACCGCCCCCGTCGGTGACACTCGCGCCCCTACCAAGGATCAGGAGTACGCTACCGTGAGCCCCATCGCCCTCACCCGCCTGTTGATGCTTGCCGCTGTCTGGGGGGCGAGCTTTCTGTTCATGCGCATCATCGCGCCCGTGCTGGGCACCCTGCCGACGGCGTTTTTCCGGGTTTCGATCGCCTGCGCAGGCTTGCTGGTGATCCTTGCCCTGATGCGCGTGCGCTGGGACTTCAACGGCAAACTCAAGGCCTGCCTGCTGCTGGGCATGATCAACTCGGGAATCCCGGCCACCCTCTATTCGGTTGCGGCCCAGGTGCTGCCGGCCGGTTACTCGGCCATTTTCAATGCCACCACGCCCCTGATGGGAGTACTGATCGGCGCCCTGCTGTTTCGCGAGCCCATGACCCTGACCAAGCTGAGTGGCATTTTCCTCGGCCTGTTCGGCGTCGGCATTCTCAGTGGTGCAGGCCCGGTGGCGTTCGACGCGCAATTGCTGCAGGGTGCCCTGTCGTGCCTGGCGGCCACCACCTGCTATGGTTTTGCCGGCTTTCTGGCCCGGCGTTGGCTCGACCAGCAAGGCGGCCTGGACAGCCGCTTGTCGGCCCTGGGCAGCATGCTCGGTGCGACCTTGTTGCTGTTGCCGCTGTTCGGCTACAGCGTGCTGACCCAACCACCGGCCAGCTGGGGTGGCTGGGATGTCTGGCTGTCGTTGCTGGGCCTGGGCCTGGTGTGCACCGCGTTCGCCTATATCCTTTACTTCCGCCTGCTGAGCGAAATCGGCCCGGTCAAGGCCAGTACCGTGACCTTCATGATCCCGGCTTTTGGTGTGCTCTGGGGCGCGTGGTTGCTGGATGAGTCGCTGTCGATGGCGCACCTGTACGGCGGGCTGCTGATTGCCGTGGCCCTGTGGCTGGTGCTCAAGCCCGCCGCGGTCGGGCGGGCTGTCCGGGCCTGAAACCGTCGGCCCCTTCGCGGGGCAAGCCCGCTCCCACAGGGGGGTGTAGGAGCGGGCTTGCCCCGCGATACGCGGACACTAGTCAGCCTGCAGTTGCACCGCACTTACCGCCGGCTTGCGGAACACAAACAGCAATCCGACCACGATCAACCCCATACCCAGCAAACTCAATACCGCCAGGCGATTACCGAAGATCAGGTAGTCCATGATCGCCGTCACCGCCGGCACCAGGTAGAACAGGCTGGTGACATTGACCAGGTTGCCACGGGCGATCAGCCGGTACAGCAACAGGGTCGCCAGCAGCGACACCACCAGCCCCATCCACAGCAAGGCCGCGATGAAACTGCCGGTCAGTTCGACGTGCAGCGTCTGGAACGGTGCGAACACGGCACACATCAGCAGGCCGGCCATGTACTGCAGCGGCAGCGTCCCCATGGGGTTGTCGGTAATGCGCTTCTGCATGATCGAGCCGAGGGTCATGCTCGCCAGCGCCAGCAAGGCGAACAGCATGCCGGCCAGGGAAATGCCGCCCAACCCGATGCCCTGGTAGACCACCATGATCAAGCCGCTCAAACCCAGGCCCAGGCCGAACAACCGGCTCCAGGAGCGCTGGCGCTCCATCAGCACCACGGTGAGGATGGGTTGCACGCCCATCACCGTGGCCATGATCCCCGGGGTGACATGGGTGTTCAGCGCCAGCAGGTAGAAGATCTGGTAGGCACCGAGCAGCACGCAGCCGGTGGCCAGGGCCTGCAGCACCCCGGCGCGCTGGCGCGGCCAGCGCAATTTGAGCAACGGCGCGAGCAGCAACAGGCCGCACAGGGCCAGGGCCGAACGCAACAGCAGAAAGGCAAAGGGACTGGCGTGGGCCAGGCCCAGCTTGGAGCCGATCGCCCCGCTACTCCAGAGCAGGACGAACAGGCCGGTGGTGGCCGCCGAGGCCACGGATTGTTTCGATAAAGCAGACATGAATGCCACCTGTATTCGGGCAGATAAGCCGAACGGTGCTGCCCGGGCGGGCAGCCAACCGTGTTCAGTAGGGTGCAGGTGTGATGGGACGCAGCGACCGGCTGCTTAGCCCAGCACTACCACCGCTGGCGGTGCGACGACGCACACGACCACGCTACTGACAGGTGGAGGGTAGTGACTGATCATGGCCGGCTGCTGGCTCCCACGCACAACGACAACCGCGTCGGGCGCGGTGGCGAATACGGTGGTGAGAGAGGAAGCTGGCATGAGCAGGTCTTCGGTGAGATGAACTGTGGCTGACTATAGCGGTGACTTTATCGCGGGGGGCGCCCCCCCCCCCCCGGGGGTGGGGGGGTGCCCCCCATATGGGGTGAGTACAAACACCCCAACAACCCGGGGGGCCCCCCCCCCCCCCCCCCCCGACGCCACACCCCGGA